>CAZUYG010000487.1:0-3653 GCA_964624265.1 uncultured Candidatus Odyssella sp. | reverse complement strand
AGCGCGAGGTTGACGGTGGGAAAGCCGAGCTGGCGGCCGCGCTTGTCGCCGTGCAGCACCTCGCCTTCGATCGCGAAATTCCGCCCTAGCAGCGCGGCCGCACGCTCGGGCTCCCCGCGCAGCAGGCTCTCGCGCACGCGCGTGGACGAGGCGAGCGCGCCATCGGCGGCGGAGACCGGCGCCACGACCGTGACGCCCACGCCGCCCTTGTGCCCGGCCACGTGCTCGAGAACGCTCACCGTCCCGGTGCGGCCCTTTCCGAACGCGAAGCCGGCCCCGACGACGACGTGGCGCGCGCCCAGCCCCTCGATCAGCACGCGCTCGATGAAATCCTCGGCGGTCAGCGCCGCCATCGCCGCGTCGAACGGCAG
The DNA here is from genome assembly GCA_964624265.1 of uncultured Candidatus Odyssella sp. Lineage (GTDB taxonomy): Bacteria > Pseudomonadota > Alphaproteobacteria > Bin65 > Bin65 > SBBV01. The sequence goes on along the minus strand of CAZUYG010000487.1, from coordinate 3,282 downwards.
CTCGTAGTAATGCGTGGCGCCCGCCTCGGCGACGAGGCGGCGCTTCGCCGGCGGTGGCGTCAGCCGGAACGGCGGGATGGCGGGCTGGAAATAGCGCCGCGGATGCGGCTCGAAGGTGAGCACGCCCAGTGGGGCGCCGATCTTCTCCGCAACCGCGTTGGCGCGCGTCAGTACCGCGCGATGGCCGGGATGCACGCCGTCGAAATTGCCGATGGCGACGGCGGCGCCCCGCGCGTCCGGCGGCAGCCCGGAATAGCTGGAGGAAATACGCATCGGGCGTGCAAGCTAATGCCCGAGGCGCCGCACGCAAGAGGCGAATCGGCTGCGGGCGGCTATTTGGCCGGCGGGTTGCGCACCGGCACCTTGATCAGCGCCTCGCCCTCGATCACCACCTCGTCGCCCACCATGCATTGCGTGTGCAGCGTGATGCGCGCCTTCTCGTGGTTGATGTCGGTCACGGTCGCGCGCGTGTTCACGCACTGGCCGGGCCGCACCGGCGCCAGGAACTTCAGGTTCTGGCTCATGTAGATCGCACCCGGGCCGGGCAGGCGCGTGCCGATCAAGGTCGAGATGAAGCTTGCCGAAAGCATGCCGTGGGCGATGCGGCCCTCGAACATCGTCGTCTTGGCGAAATCGTCGGAGAGATGGATCGGGTTGGTGTCGCCCGAAACGCCGGCGAAGGTCGCGATGTCGGCGTCGGTCACGGTCTTCGTGTAAACCGCCGTCATGCCGACCTTGAGGTCTTCGAGATAAAAGCCGTGCACCTCGGTGGCGAAGTTCGGCACGAGGGCGACGGGCTTGTCGCGCTTCTTGTCGGGCGATTTGGCAGACGCGGCCTTCGCCGCGGTGTCGTGCGGTGCCATTCTGGGTGTCCTCTCAGCCGGTTCTGTTCCGGCGATTGCGTGCGGCGCGCACTGGCGCTGCCGCGTTTTTGTGCACTGCAAAGTATAGGGCCGAAGACACCCGGCGCAAGCCTGCGCGCTGCGGCACAGTATCCGGATTTTCCCTGATAGAACCGCGCGTTATCCGCCCCGGCGGGCGCATTCGAGGAAGCGGCGCAAGGCCGTGGAAACGAACCCGTCGCGCCGCCGTGCAAACAGCGTGGTCACGCGCGCGTCGCGCGGCGGCAATCGGTGGGCGGCGATGCGGCGCTGGCGCAGCGGCGCTTCCACGATCGCGCGCGGCATCATGGTGACGCCGATCCCCGCGCCGACGCAGCCGACGATGCCGTCCACCGTGCCGAATTCGAGCCGCCGCGGCTCCTTCACGCCGTGCGCGGCCAGGAACTGCTCGAGCCGCTGGCGATACGAGCAGCCGGCGCGCAGCACCAGCAGCTTCATCTCGGCCGCGCCGCGCGCCGCCGCGCGGAGATAGGCGTCCCGCTGCGGCGCCCCCGGCGCAGTGCGGAACCCGCGTGCCTCCTCCCCGCTCGGCGCGGCGGCGAGCTCCGGATGATCGAGCGGGCCGGCGACGACGGCGCCTTCGCGCCGCCGCTCGACGACCTTGGCGACGAGCTCGGCCGTGGTGCCGGTCTCGAGCACGATATCGACCTTGGGATAGGCCGAGGCGTAGGCCGACAGGATCGGCGGCAGCCGCCGCGCCGCCGTGGTTTCGAGCGAGCCGATGGCAAGCCGGCCCGCGGGCTCGGCGCCGTTCGTGGCCGCGCGCTTGGCCTCGCCGAGCAAGTGCCCGATGCGCTGCGCATAGGGCAGCAGCTGCGCGCCGGCCGGCGTCAGCGTCACGCCGCGGCTGTGGCGGTGGAACAGCGGCACGCCCAGCTCGCGCTCGAGCTGGCGGATGCGCTGCGTCACGTTCGACTGCACGGTGTTCAGCGCCTGCGCCGCGCGGTTGATGCCGCCCGCGCGCGCCACCGCCGCGAAAACCGAAAGATCGCCGGCGTCCATTGTCGTCCTCCGTCAGTCGCTTCCCGTGTCGTCCCCGCGCAAGCGGGGACCCATGTCTCCGCCGCTCCGCATTCCGCGTCGAAGCCATTCCGGTGGAACCGCGGGTCTCCGCTTTCGCGGGGACGGCAGAACAGTATCATGTTTCCAGATAGCTTCATTCAGAACAAATCAGTTTTCAAGGATGCGGCGCGGACGTAGAGTTCGGCGCATGAACGCAAAATCACGCGCCTTGCTCGCGCGGCTCGGCATCGCGCACCCGATCGTCCAGGCGCCGATGGCCGGCGGCGGCAGCACGCCGGCGCTGGCGGCCGAAGTGTCCAATGCGGGCGGACTCGGCTTCCTCGGCGCCGCCTATCTGACGCCCGCCCAGATCGCCGAAGCGGTCGCCGAGGTGCGCAAGCGCACCAGCAAGCCGTTCGGCGTGAATCTCTTTTGCGGCGGTTACGAGCGGGCCGGCGCGGCCGAGCGCGTCGCGCCGGCGATGATGGCCCTGATGGCGCGGCATCACGCGGCGCTCGGCCTGCCGCCGCCCGAGCCGCCGCCGCCGCAGAGCGATCCGGCGCCGGCCCAGATCGATGCGCTGCTCGCCGCGCGCGTGCCGGTGTTCAGCTTCACCTTCGGCATTCCCGCACCCGAGGCCGTGGCGCGCTTCAAGGCCGCCGGCACGTTCGTGATCGGCACGGCGACGACGGTCGAGGAAGGCCGGCGGCTCGCGGCCGCGGGCGTGGACGCGATCCAGGCGCAAGGCGCCGAAGCCGGCGGCCATCGCGGCACCTTCGCGGCGCCGTTCGAGCACGCGATGGTCGGTCTCATGGCGCTGGTGCCGGCGCTGGCGGACGCGGTCGAGATTCCGGTGATCGCCTCGGGCGCCATCATGGACGGGCGCGGCATCGTCGCGGCCGAGGCGCTCGGCGCGGCCGCGGCCGCGCTCGGCACGGCGTTCCTGGGCTGCGACGAAGCCGGCGTGCCTGAGGCCTACAAGGCGGCGCTGCTGCAAGCGCGCGAAGACCGCACGGCGCTCACGCGCGCTTTCTCCGGCCGCCCCGCGCGCGGCATCGTCAACGCGTTCCTACAAGAAGCGGAAGAGAGCGGCGCGATCGCGCCGTTTCCCGCGCAGAACGCGCTCACGCGCCCGATGCGCACCGCGGCGGCCAAGGCCGGCGATACCGAGCGGCTATCGCTGTGGGCGGGGCAGGGCGTTCGCCTCGCGCGGCGGATGAAGGCGGCGGACCTGATGCGCGTGCTGGTAAAGGAGATCGAGGAGTCTCGCTGCGCGCTTTCTTCGTAAGGCGGCGCCGGGCCCTCACTTCCCAAACCGCAAGGGCGGTTTGGGCCCCTTCTCTCCCACTTCGTGGGAGAGAGAAAGAAGAATTCGGCT
>CAZUYG010000486.1:0-3655 GCA_964624265.1 uncultured Candidatus Odyssella sp. | reverse complement strand
GAGGCCTGTGCCGCCATCGCCGCCGCTGAGTGGTGCTGGGTGATCGATCCCCTCGACGGCACCCACAATTTTGCGCACGGCCGCACCGGATTCGCGGTGATGGTGGCGCTCGTCCACCGCGGGGAAACCGTGGCGGGATGGATCCACGAGCCCATGCGGGACGAGACGCAGATTGCGGTGAAGGGCAGGGGCGCATGGACCGGGCGCGGCCGCCTCGGCGTGGCGCGGCCGGCGGCGCTCAAGGAGATGACGGGCGTCCTCTACATCGGTCCGCGGCGCGCGCCGGCGCTGCACGAACGCATCAAGGTGCTGGAGCACGAGCGCGCGCTCGGCCCGAAGAGCTTCCAGCGGTCGGCCGGCGCGGAGTATCTGGGATTGGCCGCGGGCGAGCTTCACTATGCGATCTTCACGCGGCTCCTGCCTTGGGATCACGCGCCGGGGATCCTCATCTTTCGCGAGGCCGGCGGCCATGCCGCCTATTGGGACGGGGAGCCCTACCGGCCGAGCGCCGCGCGGCCCGTTCCCATGCTGGCCGCGCCGGACGAGACGTCGTGGCAGGAATTGCGGGCGATTTTCGCCGGATAGGGCGGCATTAACCGATCGCTAACCCTGCGCTAAGGCTCTGCTAATCATTCCGGCGTATCCCGACGCCCGCGACTTCCGCAGAACGGCGCGAAAATGATCTGGCCTGCCACCGAACACACGGCATTCGAACTGATCAGCGTTCACGGCAACGACGCGCTCGGCGTGGCGGAAGAGTGCGTGCGCATCCTGCTGCGCAGCAGCGACATCGACGGCGTCTACACGTGGCTCACGGTCGTGGACGCGATCCAGGAAAATCTGCGCGCCGCCGCCTGATCGGCGCCGCGGCGCCGCTTCGCGCTCGATTTCGGCATCCGTACGCGCGACGCCCGGCGTTGCCGCTTGTACGATGTCTGACTATCATCCGCGCCCCTTTCAATCGATGACGCGGGAGCGAGACGGCAATGGCGAAACTGGCGTTCTTGGGCTTGGGCGTGATGGGCTTTCCGATGGCGGGCCATCTCGTCAAGGCCGGCCATGAGGTGACGGTCTTCAATCGGACGCCCAAAAAGGCCGAAGAGTGGGTTGCCAAGCACAAAGGCAAGCGCGCCGCCACGCCGGCCGAGGCGTCCAAGGGCGCCGAGATCGTCTGCTGCTGCGTCGGCAACGACGACGATTTGCGCTCGGTCGTGTATGGCGACACCGGTGCCTTCGCCGGCATGAACAAGGGCGCCATCTTCGTCGATCACACGACGGCCTCGGCCATCGTCGCACGCGAACTCGATGCCGCGGCGAAGAAGCAAGGCCTCGGATTCCTCGACGCGCCGGTGTCGGGCGGGCAGGCGGGCGCCGAGAACGGCCAGCTCACGATCATGGTCGGCGGCGACGCGGCCACGTTCGCCAAGGCCGAGCCCGTGATCAAAGCCTACGCGAAGGCGGCGACACATCTCGGGCCGGCCGGCAACGGCCAGCTCACCAAGATGGTCAACCAGATCTGCATCGCGGGCCTCGTCCAGGGGCTTTCCGAAGCGCTGAATTTCGCGAAGCGGGCCGGCCTCGATACCGACAAGGTGCTGGCGACGATCTCGAAGGGCGCGGCGCAATCGTGGCAGATGGAGAACCGCTGGAAGACGATGGCCGAGGGCAAGTTCAGCTTCGGCTTCGCCGTCGACTGGATGCGCAAGGATCTCGGCATCTGCCTCGCCGAAGCGCACAACAACAAGGCGCGGCTGCCGGTGACGGCGCTTGTCGACCAGTTCTACGCGCAGGTGCAGGCGCGCGGCGGCAACCGGTGGGACACGTCGAGCCTCATCCACCTGCTGCAGAACGATTGAGCCGGGGCCCGGCGGGCGTCAGCCCTCGGCCTTCTTCGCTTCGCCCCACAGCGCCTCGAGCTCGTCCATCCCGGCCTCGCCGGGCGTGCGGCCCTTGGCGGCGAGCGTGCCTTCGACGTGGCCGAAGCGCCGCTCGAAGCGCGCATTGGCCTCGCGCAACACGGTCTCGGGATTGAGCTTGTAGTGCCGCGCAAGTTGCGCGGTCGCGAACAGCAGATCGCCAATTTCCTGGCCGATGCGCTCGGCCGGTTCGTTTTCGGCGATGGCGTCTGCGATCTCGCCGGTTTCCTCGCGCAATTTGTCGAGGACGGCGGCCGAATCGGGCCAGTCGAAGCCGACGCGCGCCGCGCGTTTGCCGAGTTTTTCGGCGCGGAGAAGGGCGGGCAGGGCGAGGGGGACGCCGCTCAAGGCGCCCGCGCCTTCGGGCTTCTCGCCGCGCTCGCGCGCCTTCTGCGCTTCCCAGGCCTCGGTCTGGTGCGCGGCGTCGCGGATTTTCACGTCGCCGAAGACGTGCGGATGGCGCCGTTCCATCTTGTCGGAGATGGCGTCGGCCACACCGCCGAAATCGAAATGGCCGGCCTCTTCGGCCATGCGCGCGTGGAACACGACCTGGAACAGCAGATCGCCGAGTTCGTCCTTGAGCTCGGGCATGCTGCCGCGCGCGATCGCGTCGGCGACTTCGTACGCCTCTTCGATCGTGTAGGGCGCGATGGTCGCGAAATTCTGTTCGCGATCCCAGGGGCAGCCGCGCTGCGGGTCGCGCAGGCGCGCCATGATCGCGAGGAGCCGCTCGATCGGTGTCGTGGTCATCGTCTTGTTCCGTGCCGGACCGCGGCTCTCATAGCCGCCGCGCATCGGCAAACCAAGCTTTCCCCGTCGTCCACACCAATCCCCGATATTCCGCGGCGGCCGCCACTGTCGCCGCCGTGGCCCGCGTGATATACTCTACTCGTAGACTTGAGAGCGGGGGGCAGGCGGCGCACCCTCCCGAGCGAGGATCGCGATGGCATCACCGGAAGCCCAGCAGAAGTGGCGTGCGAAGAACCGCTTCGTGAAATCGCAGCTCAACGTGATGGTGCGGAAACTCGTTCATCGCGATCTCGAAGAGCTCGCGCACGGCGCCGCGCTGCGCGGCAAGGGGGAGGCGGTGAGCTTCGCGTCGTTCGTTGCCAAGGGCCTGCAGCAGTACGCCGAGCACGACGGCGAGGCGAAACGGCTTCTGGCGCTGTTCCGCATGGCCTACGCGCGGGACCGCGATCTGTATCGCTGACCCGCGCGCCGGCGTGAAAAGGGCGTGCCGGCATGCGCGTTTGACGTCCGTGGCCACCGGTTCTAGCTTCGTCGATCTGTTTTGCGTTCCCGGGAGGCGGGCGGAATTCCCCGCGCGCCGGAATTTTCGCCGGATGCAACGCGGAGAAAATGCCGGATGGATGTCCGCTTCTGGGGCACGCGCGGATCGATCGCCAAACCGGGCCCCGCGACGGTGCGCTATGGCGGCAACACCTCCTGCGTCGAGGTGCGCGGCGATGACGGAACGCTGATCGTCCTCGATTGCGGCACCGGCGCGCACGGTCTGGGCCAGGCCCTCGTGGCGAGAGGGCCGCGCTGCGACGGGCACCTCCTGATCACCCACACGCACTGGGATCACATCCAGGGTTTCCCGTTCTTTGCGCCGCTGTTCGTGCCGGGCAACACCTGGCACATCTACGCGCCGGGCAAGCTTGGACGCCAGCTCGAGCAAACGCTGGCCGGCCAGATGGAATACAACTATTTCCCGGTGACGCTCGCGCAGCTCGGCG
>CAZUYG010000485.1:0-3663 GCA_964624265.1 uncultured Candidatus Odyssella sp. | reverse complement strand
GCTCTCGAGACGGCCCGCTAGCGCGGCACGCCCCGCCAGCCGCGCCGCGCGAATCGCCCCGCCGGCGCGCGCGTTAAGGGTTTGGTAAACACGCTCACGGTTAATACGGGTTGTACTCACTCCGCGCGGCCGCCGGCCGCCGGGACGGCGGAGAGATACGGCATGTTTCTTGGAGACATTCTGGTCGCCCACAAGCTGGTGACCCCGGCCGACGTGGCCGAAGCGATCGCGTGGCAGAAGCGCGAAGGCGGCAGGCTGGGCGACATCCTGGTCGCCCAGGGCAAGCTCAGCGCCGAAGATCTCGAGGCGATCATGCACGGCGCGCCCTCCGCGCCGCGCACGCTGGCGGAAACGGGGTTGGGGCTCCCGACGCTGCTCAACCTGATGATCAAGGCGATGTATTCGGGCGCCTGCGAAACGGCCTCGCAGATCGCGAAATTCCTGGCGCTCCCGCCGCGCCCCGTGCAGCTGCTGATCGAGCAGGCCCAGCAGCGCAAGCTGCTCGACGTGCTCGGCGCGCCCGACGGCATGTCGGAAGTCCGTTACGTGCTCGGCGAGAAGGGAAAGCACTGGGCGCTCGACGCCCTCGAGCAGAACCAGTACATCGGCCCGGCGCCGGTGTCGCTTGCCAGCTACATCGACCGCATCCAGCGCCAGCGCATCGTCAACGAGCGCATCGACAAGGCCGCGATCCATCAGGCCTTCTCGAACCTCGTCATCTCCGACGAGTTCATCCAGATGATCGGGCCGGCGATCAATTCGGGCCGCTCGATCCTGCTCTATGGCGCGCCCGGCAACGGCAAGACGACGATCGCCGAGCGTATCGGCGGCATCTTCGAAGACGTGATCTACATCCCCTACTGCTTCGAGGTCGAAGGCCAGATCATCAAGGTGTTCGATCCCGGCATCCACCATCGCGTGGAACGCAGCACGCAGGAAGGCCATTCGCGCGCCCTCGGCCTGCGCCGCGACGATCTCGACGTGCGCTGGGTGCCGTGCCGCCGGCCGTTCATTGTCACCGGCGGCGAGCTCACGCTGGAAATGCTCGATTTGAGCTTCAACACGCTCGCAAAGTTCTACGAGGCGCCGCTGCACGTAAAGGCGCTCGGCGGCACGTTCGTCATCGACGATTTCGGCCGCCAGCTCGTCAAGCCGGAAGCGCTGCTGAACCGCTGGATCGTGCCGCTCGAAAGCCGCGTCGAATACCTGAAGCTGCATACCGGCAAGAGCTTCCGGATCCCGTTCGACGAACTCGTGATCTTCTCGACCAATCTCTCGCCGCGCGATCTGATGGATCCCGCGTTCCTGCGCCGTATCCCCTACAAGCTCGAGATCGGCACGCCGAACGCGGACGAGTACCGACTGATCTTCCGCGCCGTCTCGCGCGCGCTGGGGCTCGAGGCCGCCGATGAAGTCATCGACTACGTGATCATGAAGCTGCGCGAACTCGGCAATGTCCCCTTCGCCGGATATCAGCCGAAATTCATCGTCGATCAGGTGATCGCGGCGTGCAAGTTCGAGGGGATCCAGGCGCAGTACCGGCCCGAATTCGTCGACATGGCCATCGCGAACCTGCACCCGAAGGACCCGCGCCCCTCGACGCCGCCGCCGGCCGTGCCGCAGCCGCCGATGACGCTCGTCCGCAAGGCCGTGTAGGCGTTCAGTCCGGTACGCGGGGCTGCCACGACCCGCCCGGCGCCACCTCGATCCCGACGATCCCGCTTGTCTCGATCGCGCGCGCGATGAAGCCCGACGCGCGCACGTCGTCGAGGAACCGGTTGACCGCCGCGAGCGATTCCGCCTTGCCCTTGCCCACGACGATCGTCTGCGGCACGCCGAAAAGACTGCCGGGCAGCAGGCGCAAGCCGGGGATATCCCTCATGAGGCTGGTGAGCCGCTGGCGGTTCGCGCCGAACGCGTCGATCTCCCCGACCGCGAACAGCCGGCGGATTTCGGCCGAAACCGGGTCGATCTCGACTACGGCAGCCTGCGTGAACTTCCGCTTCATGTAGAGCGTGATCGAGTCGTTGCGGCTGCCCGCGATCTTGCGGCCGGCCCGATCGATATCGGCGATGGCGCGGATCGCCGAGTCCTCGCGTACGAGAAAGCTCTGCTGGACGTGCATGTAGGTTTGCGAAAATTCGACCGTGCCGGTCCGCGACGGCGCGAAAGCGACGAAGCCGATGTCTGCGTCGCCGGCGGCCACCGTGTCGATTACCGCCTGTGGATTGGCGGCAGGCCTGATTTCGACGGGGACGCCGAGCTGCTTGGCGAGCTCGCGCGCGAGGTCCGCCGATACGCCGCGGACCGCGCCCGTCGCCCCGTCCCGCACCGCCTGGGCGGGATTTCCCGCCAGATAGACGGCACGCAACGTGCCCGTCGGGGCGAGCGATTCGGCCGACACCGGTGCGGCGGCGGCACTCAGTGCGAGGAAGATCAGGGCTGCGGCTCGATACATCGCCGATTTGACCGTGCGCACAACCGGGCGGATAGGCAGCGTTTTCGGCGCGCACCCTATCGTCGCGGCGGCCCGAATGCCAGGCGGACCGGTATCGGGAAGCGGCGCCGGTTGCCGACGCGGCACCAAGTCGCCCCGCCCATTGCGCCCTTCCGAATGCGGCGACGGGAGGAACGAAGGAATTCGCATGGGCTCGAAGAGCACGCCCACGGCATGGCTATCCTCGCCCGCGCTGAAGGCGCGCACCGGCCTGCTTCAGGCCTTCGCCTTGCCCTCGCGGCGCGGGCAGGTGGAGATGCCGAACGGAAGATAGGCGGGGCACCATCCGATGACGGCGGTGAGGATCGGCACGATGCCGATCAGGCCGAACCAGCGCGCCCCGCCCTCGAGCAGGAAGATCAGGCTCAACAGCGCCAGCCCGATCACGACGCGCACGACGCGGTCGATCGACCCCATGTTCGTGGTCATTGTCGCCTCTCCATTTCGCGAAACCGCCGAACCCGGCGTTATATTCGAAAAATGTAATATAATGGCGTGACCGGCATTGATCCAGATCAATCCGTCGCGGACCAGGGGCTCAGCCGCCGAGGATCGACTGCGCCCTTCTCCACGCCGCCGGGCCGTGCTTGTCGAACAGCTCGATGTAACCCCAGTTGATGAAATCGCGAATCGCGCGGTAGTTCGGCCGAGCTTGAATCCGCTCGTACCAGGCCGCGACCCGGGGACGCCGCGCCCACATGCCTTCGAAATGCAGGTGTGCCAGCCGCGTGACATAGGGCGTGAGCCCGATGTCGGCGAGCGTGTACTGATCGCCCATGAGCCACGCCTTGCCGTGCGCCAGCTGCGCCTCCATGCGCGCCAACGCGCCATCGTAGACGCGCAGCGCATCGGGAACGAACGGGGCATCCATCCCCTTCTCGATGCCGAGGCGCTTGCGCTCCCGCCGCGCGGGATCCGGCGTCTCCTCGATGTTGCGCTTGAGCTCCTCGGGGCTAAGCGCGAGAAACTGGTGGCGGAATGCGACGACGGTCGAAACCGTTCCGCACGCGGCATGCAGGCCCTGATCGGGGATACTCGCGAACATGCGCATCACGGCGCGGTCAGCGAGGTCGGCAGGGCGCAGCGGCGGCGCCGGGAAGGCTTCGTCGAGATACTCGGCGATCAGGGTCGATTCGATGACGGCGCGGCCGTCGTGAATCAGGGTC
>CAZUYG010000484.1:0-3664 GCA_964624265.1 uncultured Candidatus Odyssella sp. | reverse complement strand
GGCGATCTTCACGCCGCCGCGTTCGAAAACCTGCGCCGGCTTGAAGACATCTTCCGCCCACTCGGTGTCGCGTACGTTGCCCGCGAGGAACGGGAACTTCAGTGCGCCGACCAGCTGCTTCACGCGCTCCGCGCCGTAGGTGAACTCCCAATGCGCCGTCATCGCGTCGACGCCGAGGGCGTTCATCGCCTCGACCATGTCGGCGCCCTTGGAAAGATTCGACGTGTAGGAGCCCTGCCAGGTGTCGCCGCCGTCGAACAGCAGCACGCGGCCGGGGCGCCCGGCGCGAATGGCTTTGACCAGCGTGGCCATCCGGTCGAGCCCGCCGATCTTGCCGTAGGTCTTCGCCAAGGCCGCGAACTCGACATGCGTCAGGGCGAAAGCCTCCGCCGAACCGGGCTTGAGACCGAAACGCGCGAGCAAATCCGCGCCGGTCAGATGCGGCGGCAGGCCCTTCACCTCGCCGACGCCGAGATTCGTATCGGGCTCGCGGAAATGCACCGGCAGAAGCTGCGCGTGAATGTCCGTGAAATGGAGCAGCGTCACCTGCCCCATCGGCTCGAAGCGGAGCAGGTCGTCCTGCGTCAGCCGCTGCTGCGCGAGCGCGCGCGAGAAGTGTCCGGCGCCGGCACTCAGCGCGGCGGTGGCCGCGGCGAGCTGGAGAAAATCACGGCGGGTCAGCATGCACGTTACTCTTCGTAGGGGCAGGTCCCCGACCCGCCCGCGTGGCCGCGATGTCCGCGCCGGCGCCGCGCGAATTTGGCGCCGGGGCGGGTCGGGGACCCGCCCCTACGTGAGACCCCGCGTCTAGTGCCGGATGCCGGGGACGTCGAATTTCAGCCCGTTGTTGAGCGACGTGAGATAGAGCTCGATTTCGCCATACTCCTTCGCATCCGGCGGCAGGTCGTTGGCGCGGATCGCCACGCCGCACCACTGGAAGCGCTTGCGGATATCCCAGATTTCGAGCCGGCTCGTGCGATAGGTGGGGAAGTGATCGAGCTGCCCCTTGCTCTCGCCGAGCCACTGGCCGCGGATCCACTTTAGCCCGCCCTTGGCCGGGCTATGGCAGTCGAAGCAGGCGAAGTTGAGCTGCCCGATCTTCGTCTCCATCAATTTGTGACCCCGTGCGGCCGCCGCTTTCGCCGGCGTGCTCGCGACATCGACCTTGATCTCGACGCCGTTGGCGATGTGGCGGAGGTAGACCGCCATCGCGAGGTTTTCTTCGCTCTGCATGAGCCAGGAATGGCCGGTCGCCGCCTTGGCGTGCCGGAACACGAATTCCTCGACACCGAGGACCTTGCCCAGGCGCTGCTCCCAGCGCGGCATTGACGCGGCCCACGTCTTGAAGCGGGCTTCCGGGTTGGCGTGACAGGTGACGCAGGCGCTGCCGTTGGGCCCTTTCGCCGCCCAAAGCTCCTTGGCCTTGTCGACCGCCCACATTGCCGGGTTCACCAGCGCGTCGAGGTTGTCGCGGTCTTCCTTGGGCACCGGACGTTTGGCGGGGTCGTCCACGTCGGACCGATACTTGATCGGCGTCTTGAGCGTCTTGAGGAACGCCACCATGTGGCGGATTTCCTCGTCGTTGTAGAAGCCGTGCGTGCCCCAAGGCGGCATCACCGTCTCGGGGTTGTAGACGCGCGCGTCGTAAATGTAATTGTAGAACCACTCGTCGGTTCGGCCCGCATTGCCGATTTCCGAAAGATCGGGCGCGACGTTGCCGACCTGCGCGCCGGCCGTTGCCGGACCCATGGCGTGGCAGGCTAGACACCCGCCCCCGCGGCTGCGGTCGAAGACGAGCTTTTGCCCCTGGGCCGGATCGCCCTTGATCTCTCCGGTGATCTTCTTGACGGCCTCGGGCTTCGGCGCGGGCGGCGAGGCATCGGTCTTCGCGAGCGTGTTGAACTTGCCCCAATCGGCCTTGGTCCAATCGCCGTAGCGTTTCCACGGAACGGGCGACGCGGGTCCATCGAGCGCCAGCGGCGCCTCGCGCCTTCCTTGGCCGTCCGCCGGCCCGACGCCGATCCACAAAACACCGCCGATCAGGCCCGCAACCGCGCCGACCAGCGCGATTCCGCGCGTGCCAGTCCCTATCCCTCGCTTCGCTTCCTGCTTCGCGATCGGTTGCACGGCTACCTCCCACTTTGTTCCAGCGAACTGCTTACGGCCGCGCGAGGCCGATACAGCCTTGTAATGGAACTCGCCGCCGCCGGTCCAGGCAACCCGGACATCGGGGCGTTCGGCCATCATATTCATTTTTTATGAAATGACAACCGTGCGTGGCCGGCCGCACCGCCGAGGCCGCGGCAATCAGAGCCAGAGCCGCTACGGGCGGATGCCCGGCACGCTGAGCTTCAGCCCGTTGCTGAGCGAGGTGAGGTAGAGCTCGAGGTCGCCGTATTCGTTCGCATCGGGCGGCAAGTCGGTCGCGCCGATCGCGACATTGCACCATTGGAAGCGGCGCCGAATATCCCACAGCTGGCTGCGGCTCGTGCGCCACGTCGGAAAGTGCATCGTGAAGCCCTTCGCATCCGCCAGCCACTGGCCACGCGCCCAGCGGTTGGCCGATTTCTGCGCCGAATGGCAGTCTGCGCAGGCGAAATTCAGGCGCCCGATCTTGCGCTCCATGATCGCCTTGCCGCGAGCCCAGGCCTCCTTGGCGGCACCGCTCGACAGGTCGACGGCGATCGTGGCGCCGTTCGCAAGGTTGCGGAGGTAGGCCGCCATGCTCGTGTTGTCGTCGCCGCCCATCGCCCAGGCGTGGCCGGTCGTCGCCTTGGCGTGGCGGTACACGAACTCCTCGATACCCAGCACTTTGCCGAGCTTCTTGTCCCAGCGGGGCATCGAGGCAGCCCAGTTCTTGAAGCGAAGCTCGGGCTCGGGCGTGTGATGGCACGCGGCGCACGAAGCGCCGGTCGAGCCCTTGGCGCTCCACAGCTCCTTGGCCTTGTCGATCGCCCACATGCCGGGGTTGACCATCGGATCGAGATTGTCGCGATCCTCCTTCGGCAGAGGACGCTTGTCGGGGTCGTCGAGCGGATTCTTGAATCGCGCCGGCGCGGCCAGCGTCTTGAGATACGCGACGATGTGGCGGATTTCTTCGTCCTTGAGCACGCCGTGCGCGCCCCAGGGCGGCATCACCGTGCCAGCGTTGTAGACGCGTGCGTCGTAGATGTAATTGAACAGATACTCGTCGCTGTGGCCGCGTTTGGCGATCTCCGACAGATCGGGGCCGACATTGCCGGGAAGGTTTGTGCCGCGGTCGCCGACGACGTGGCAGGCCAGGCAGTTCGCGGCGCCCCGGCCGGCAAGCGTGAGCTCCGCGCCCTTGCCGGCATCGCCGCCGAGCGGGCCGGCGAGTTTTCGCGGCGCCTTCGGCGCGAGTGGAGAACGAACAGCGGCGACATCGCTGAATTTCGTATTGTCGTCGGCCGGCCATCCGGCATAGCGCTTCCACGGCCGTGCCGCGGCAGGGCCTTCGGTCGCCATCGGCGTTGTACGATTCGCTTCGCCGACCATGCGGCCCGCTTCGACGACGAGCGTTCCCCCGATCAGGCCAGATACGGCACCCAGCACGACGGCGATGATCTTCTTGCGCCGTCCGCCGCGCGCCGGCGGCGCCGCGGCCGCCTCAATGTCGTCCGTCATCGGCGGCGGTTCGAGCGGC
>CAZUYG010000483.1:0-3674 GCA_964624265.1 uncultured Candidatus Odyssella sp. | reverse complement strand
CAAGGGTTTGCCAATGGAAAAGCGGAGGTGCCGAAAGGGTGCGGCAAACCCGACGGGGGCTTCCTGGTGTGACTTTCGGCGGGGCACCCGCGGGTCAACGCAGGAACAGCGCGGCGAGTTCCAGATGCGTGGACCAGAAAAACTGATCCACCGGCCGGAGTCGCGCGAGGCGAAATCCGCCGTCGAGCAGCGTGCGCGCATCGCGTGCGAAGGTGCCGGGATTGCAGGAAACGGCAACGACGCGCGCCATGCGCGACTCGGCGAGTGCCGTAGCCTGCGCACCGGCGCCAGCGCGCGGCGGATCGAACACAACGGTATCGAATGGACCGAGCGCGCCCGCATCGAGCGGCCGCTTGTCGAGATCGCGCGCCTCGGCGGTGACGCCGGGCAGCACCGCCGAACGCGCCGCGGACTCGATCGCCGCAATCTCGGCTTTGCCGGCGTCGATCGCGTGCACCTTCGCGCCGGCCATCGCGAGCGGGAAGGCAAAGGTGCCGATGCCGGCGTAGAGATCGGCGATGCGCCGCGAACCGGCCGCCGCCTCGCATACGAAATCGCGCAGCGCCGCCTCGCCCTCGGCCGTCGCCTGCAGGAACGCGCCGGGCGGCAGAGGAACCGGCACGCCGCCCATCGCCATGCGCACCGGCCGGCGCTCGATCAGCGTTTCGGCGCCGGGATGCTTCGGATGCGCGCGGGCCACCCGCGCGAGGTCGTATTGCGCGGCGAAGGCGGCGATGCGCTCGCGCGCACCGAGGCCCATTTCGATCGCCGTCACGATCAGGAGATCCGTGCCGCTGTCGGTGGCGGCAAGGCGGGCCTCGGCACCGTCGCCGGGTTTCATCAGCGGAGCCATCAGCGCGCGCAGCGGGTCGAACAAGGCGGCGAGACTTGGCCGGAGCACGGGGCACTGGGCGAGATCGACGACGCGATGGCTGCCACGGGCGTTGAAACCGAGGATCACGCCATCCTTCTTGCGTGAGGCGGTGAGATCGGCGCGTCGCCGGCTGGCGGGCGGCGAAACCGCGATGGGCTCGATCGCGTCTACGGGAACGCCGTGGCGCGCCAGGGCCGCTTCGAGCTGCTGGAGTTTCCAGTCGCGATAGGCCTCGGGAGAAAGATGTTGCAGCGTGCACCCGCCGCACCCTCCCTGCGGGTGATCGCCGAAATGCGGGCACGGCGGCGCCACGCGCGCCGGGCCCGGCATCAGCACCGCGCGGATGCGGCCCGTGAGCCGGCCCTCCTTGTCGCGCGAGAGCCGCGCCTTCACACGGTCGCCGGGCGCGGCCAGCGGCACGATCACGCGTTCGCCTTCGAACGACGCGATCCCATCGCCCCGCGCACCCAGCGCGTCGATCGTGAGTTCGATGTCGGAATCCGCTTTCATATGCGGGAGAGACTTACTCTTTTCGCGCGGCGATGAGGAACTCTTTGTTGCCGTCGGCGCCTTCGATCGGGCTCGGCGTGATCCCCAGCACGCGCCAGCCGGATTGCTCGCCCAGCCAGGCGCGGATCGTCTCGCACACTTCGGCGCGGACTGCCTCTTCGCGCACGATGCCGCCCTTGCCCACCTTGTCCGGCCCGGCCTCGAATTGTGGCTTGATGAGAGCTACGAGAACCGCCTCCGGCTTGGTCAATGCGAGAGGGGCGGGGAGAATGGTGCGCAGCCCGATGAAGCTGGCGTCGCAGACGACGAGGTCGATGGCGTCGGGCACCAATTCTCGCGTCAGACGGCGCGCATTGGTGCGCTCGAGCACGACGACGCGCGCGTCCTCGCGCAGTTTCCAATCGAGCTGCCCATGGCCGACATCGACCGCGTAGACCTTCGCGGCGCCCTTCGCGAGCAGCACTTCGGTGAATCCGCCGGTCGAGGCGCCGACGTCGAGGCAAACCCAGCCGGCGGGATCGATGCCGAAATGCTCGAGCGCGTGCGCCAGCTTCACGCCGCCGCGCGAAACCCAGGGGTGCGGCTTGCCCTTCACCGCGAGCGGCGCTTCGGCCGCGAGCGTGGCGCCCGGTTTGTCGACGCGCGTCTCGCCGCTGAACACGAGCCCCGCCATCACCAGCGCCTGCGCCTTCGCCCGGCTTTCCGCCAGGCCGCGTTCGACGAGAAGATGATCGACCCGTTGTTTCGGCATGCTCGTACGGCGATGGTTGCGTAGGGGCGCGCTGCGCGCGCCCTGGTTCCGCAAGCGAGGGTTTGCCGGCGGCGGCAGGGAGCGCGCAGCGCGCCCCTACGGGTGAGACGTGACGACCGCCGGAAGATAGCCCCGCCGCGCGCGGCTGCGGAAGCGCAGCGAGAGCAGGATCGCGGCCAGCGCAAGACCGGTCGCAAGCCCGATCCAGATGCCGACCGCGCCGAGGCCCGCGCCGATGCCGAGCGCGTAGGCGAGCGTGAAGCCCGCCACCCAATAGCTGAAGCCGGCGATCAGCATCGGCATGCGCGCGTCGCTGAGCCCGCGCAGCGAGCCCATCGCGATCGCCTGCGCGCCGTCGAACATCTGGAACAGCGCGGCGTAGATCAGCAAGGTGGCCGCGAGCGTCACCACCTCGGCGCCATTGGCGGCGGCGGGGTCGAGGAACAGTTCCGGCAATTCGAAACGCGCGGCGAACAGCAGCACCGCCATCGCCGCCATGAACCCGACGCCGAGCGCCACCGCCGTCCAGCCGGCGCGGCGCACGCCAGCGCGGTCGCCGCGGCCCACCGCATGACCGACGCGCACGGTCGCCGCCTGCGCGATGCCGAACGGGATCATGAACGTGACCGATGCGATCTGGATCGCGATCTGATGCGCGGCCAGCGGCACCGTGCCGAGCCAGCCCATGATCATCACGGCGGCTACGAACACGCCCATCTCCATCAGGATCGAGACCGCGATCGGCGTGCCGAGCGCGAATATCTGGCGTAGGCGGCGCCAGTCGGGGCGCCAGACGCGCGCGAGGATACGATAGTCGCGGAACGGCTTCGCCCAGAGCGCGATCGCGAGCTGGGCCAGGAACATCGCGAGCTGTACCAGCGCCGTCGCGAGTCCGGCGCCGGCGATGCCGAGTTGCGGCATGCCGAAATGGCCGAACACGAAGGCGTAGACGAACAGCGCGTTCATCGGGATGCCGGCGAGCATCACCCACATCGCCGAGCGCGGATGGCCGAGCGACGAGACGAAATTGCGCAGAACGATGAGGCCGATGCCCGGGATCATGCACCAGAGCAGCGTGGCGACGTACTCGCCTGCCATCGCCGCCAGCTTCGCCTCCTGGCCCACCGCGACGAGGATCGGCTCGGCGAAGGCGAGGATCGCGCTCGCCGGCACGCCGACGATGAGCGCGGCCCACAGGCCCATGCGCGTCACGCGGCGCACGCCGCGCGCGTCGCCGGCGCCGTGCGCCTGCGCCGCCAGCGGCGCCGTTGCCGTCACGAGGCCGAGGCCGAAGATGAAGAACACGAAGAAGACGTTCATGCCGAGCGCGGCCGCCGCGAGCACGTCGGCGCCGAGCCGGCCGAGCAGCACGACGTCGGTTGTCAGCATCGCGATCTGGCCGAGCTGGGTCAGCGCCATCGGCAGCGCGAGCTTCACCGTCGCGCCGAGCTCGGCGCGCAGAATGCCGCGACGCGCGGGCTCGTGGCCCGCCGCGGCCATGGTGGATGCTTCCGGCATGGGATGTCGGAATATAGCGAT
>CAZUYG010000482.1:0-3676 GCA_964624265.1 uncultured Candidatus Odyssella sp. | reverse complement strand
ATATCCAGACCGCGGACGGCGCCGCGCTGCCGTTGCGCGCGTGGCTTCCCGCCGGCCGCCCCAAGGCCGTGATCGTCGGCCTGCACGGCATGAACGACTACAGCAACAGCTTCGCGATGCCGGCGCGGCGCTGGCAGATGCAGGGCATCGCCACCTACGCCTACGACCAGCGCGGCTTCGGCAACACGCCGCAACGCGGCGTCTGGCCCGGCCTCGACCGGCTGATCGAGGATTTCAAGACGGCGGTGGCGCTGGTGCGCCGGCGCCATCCGGGCGCGCCCGGCTACGCCTCGGGCACGAGCATGGGCGGCGGCGTGATACTGGCGGCGATGGCGCGGCCGGACGCGCCCGCGCTCGACGGCATCATCCTCGAGGCCCCGGCGGTGTGGAGCCGCGCGACGATGCCGGTCTATTACACCGCGACGCTGTGGGTGGCCGCGCACACGATCCCGCAGTTCCGGCTCAGCGGACGCGAGGTGACGCGCGTCGCGTCGGACAATCGCGAGGTGCTGCGCGATCTCGGCCGCGATCCCTATGTGCTGAAAGGCGCCCGGATCGACGCGATCTATGGCGTCGTGGACCTCATGGACGCGGCCTACGATGCCGCGCTCCGCGTGCGCGTGCCGGTGCTGCTGCTCTATGGGGCGAAGGATCAGATCATCCCGAAGGCGCCGATCGAAGCGGTGGCCAGACGCCTGCCCGAACGCCTGAAGCGCGTCGCGCTCTACGCGAACGGCTGGCACCTGCTCTATCGCGATCTCCAGGCCGATGTCGTGCATCGCGACGTCGCGGCGTGGATCGCCGACCACGGCGCGCCGCTGCCCTCCGGCGCGGATGCCAGCGACGGGGCGCGCAATCTCGCCGGCCCCGGCACGGACCCGCGCTAGGCCGCGCCCTTATTCCAGCGCGTCGAGATCGGACTGCGGCGCCTTCTCTCGCAGGTTCGAGGTGGTGGCGCTGCGGCGGTCGGCCCAGCGTTTCTGGGCGACGCCGAATTCCTCGCGGCTGATGCGCCCGTCCTTGTTGGCGTCGAGCGTGTTGAAGAAGCCGCGCAGCGCCGCGATGCGCTCGTCGCGGCTGATGAAGCCGTCGCCGTTCTTGTCGTATTTCGCGAAGATGCGCTGCATCCAGCGCTCGGCGACGCGGCGGCGGCAGGAGAGATATTCGGTTTTCGTGATCGCGCGATCCTTGTTGGCGTCGCAGACGAGCAGGCGCTGCGCCTCGGGCCCTCTGAGATCGGCGGCGGCGATCCGGCCGGTGCCTTTGGTGTCGAGCGCCGCGAAGATGCGGTCGACCCGGCGGCGCGCCTCCGCTTCGTGATAGGCCATGAACTCGTCGCGGCCGATGGCGCCGTCGCCGTTCTTGTCCATGCGCGCCAGCCTCTGGTCGGAAGCGCGCACGAAATCCTCGAACGTGACGTAGCCCCTGGCGCCGCGATCAAGCAGCTTCCACGCCTGCGAGGCCGCGGGCTCGGCCGCGCGCGTCTCGGCCGCGAGGACCGCGGCGGCGAGGACCGCCGCCGGCAGCGCGGCGAGCGCCGCCCGTTGCAGGCCCCGCCAGGGCCGGCACAGGAATTCCGCAATCCGCATGCGTTCGCCTTCGACGTTCGGGCGAACCCGGCGCGCCGAAACCGTCGCGCGCCACCCGCCCCTCTCCGTTCCGCCCGGCATTGTTCCCCGGCGGAAGCGGTTCATCCAGCCGATTTTACGCCTTTCCGGGCGGCCGTATCCCCCGGCGCGAGGGCCCATGGCCGCGCGTCAGTGCCCTGCCGTTGCCGAGCGGGGCCGAATCGCCTAAATGGAGGGTCTGCGCCGATACGGCACGCACCCGTAGCTCAGCTGGATAGAGCGCTGCCCTCCGAAGGCAGAGGTCAGAGGTTCGAATCCTCTCGGGTGCGCCAAATCCGCCGGCAGACTGCGGCGCGTGCGCCGGATACCGGCGCGGTTAGTGCGCGAGCCGCAAGGCGCCGGCCGCTTCCAGGGCGATCACGCACCAGACGCCGAAGCAGGCCAGGCCAAGCCCGTATTCGATCGAGCTCCAGCCGCCTTGGTCGATCAGGAAGTTCCGCAGCATCGTCGTTCCCGTTTGTGAAACCGGGTGGGGGGAATCGTCGCTGGACGGTAGTCGGGTGAGTCTGAAAAATCGGCTAAAAGAGCCTTGCGGAAGTCTTAACGCGCCGGTTCCGTGGGCCCCTGTGGCCCTTCCCGGCGCCGCCATCTTGTCGCGGGAGATCTTCGGACATGAACCACGCTTCGCCGGCCGCGCGCGGCCTCGCCCGCTGGCACGATTGCGTCGCGCGGCGCGATTTCGCCGCGCTCTCGGACCTGCTTGCCGAGGACGTGCGCTTTCACTCGCCGTTCCTCTGGCGCCCGAAAGAGGGCAAGGCGATCACCGCCGCCTACCTCACCGCCGCGATCCACGTGCTCGGCAGCTTCGCCTATCACCGCGAGATGACCGACGGGACCAGCTGGACGCTCGAGTTCGGCGCCAAGGTCGGCGATTTCTCGCTGAAGGGCATCGACATCATCCGTTTCGGCGACGACGGGCGGATCGTCGATTTCGAGGTGATGGTGCGGCCGTTCAAGGGCCTGCAGGCGCTGGCCGAAGCGATGGTGAAACAGCTCGCCGCGCAGGGCGTCACGGGCTGAACCGCCGCCGGCTGAACATCACGGCTTCGCGGAGCGGATTCGGATCGTTCGCCCGTCGACCGCGAATTTGCCGTAGCCGTGATGGTGGATCGTGCGCGGGTTCTTCTGCGCCGGATCGATCCACGCTTTCACGACTTCGAGGATGAACAGGTTGTAGCGGCCGACGAGGCGCCGGTCCGTCACCCGGCATTCGAGATTGGCGAAGCATTCGGCGACGAGCGGCGGCGATACGCGCGCGGCCGGAAGCGGCGTGAGCTTGAACCGCCTGAATTTGTCGGCCGCGCGCCCCGAGCAGTTGCCGATGCCGACCGCCTTGCGCGCGAGCCGCGCCGCCGGAATCGCGATCACGCATTCGCCGGTGGCGCGCAGCGCCGCGAAGCTGTGGTTGGCGCCGCTGACGATGCACGCGATCCGCGGCGGCTCGAAATCCATCATCATGTGCCACGACATCGTCATGAGATTGGCGCGCCCTTTGTGCGCCGTGGACACGAGCACGACGGGGCCCGGCTCGATGAGCCGGTACACCCGCGCCAAGGGAAATTCGCGCATCTGGGCCATGGGCATATTTGAGCGCGCCGCGCGCGCGCCGGCTTGATGCAGGTCAACGACCGGCGCGGCGCGGTTCGGCTCTTCTCACGGCTTGTTGCAACCGACGGAGGTTGGACGTGAAGATGCTTTCCCTCTCGCGCACGGCCGCATCCCTGGCTGCGCTTGCATTCGCGCTCGGCGCCGCAGCTCCCACGGCGCGAAGCGAATCGCTGGTCCAGTATTCATTCCACATTCCCCGCTATCATCTGCCGATGACGCGCCAGGTCGTGAACGACCAATGCAGCCCCGGCTACCGGCGCGTCACCGATTGGGGCCGCACGATGTGCGTGCAGTGCCGCGACAATTATCACTACATGCCGTTTTACGCCGCGCCGGGCTCGCCGCGCGACGCGCGCTGCATTCAGTGCCAGGCCGGCTACAGCTATGCCACATACGATGCGAGCGGCCGCAGCCTGTGCGTGCGGTGCCCGCCCGGCTAC
>CAZUYG010000481.1:0-3681 GCA_964624265.1 uncultured Candidatus Odyssella sp. | reverse complement strand
GCGCCAGCGCATGTTCGACATGCGTGACGAGATTCCAGAAATAGATCGCGAAGGGCGGCCGCTCCGCGATGTCCGCGAATTTCTCCAGCAGCGCCGCGAAGTCGTTGGTCTTCCAGACCGGCGGCAGTGTACCGGCCAGCAGTGGAAGCATCGTCTTCGCTTCGAGCGCGCTGACGCAGAGGAATTCCGTCTGGTAGCCGGCCGCTTGGAGCGTCGAAAACAGGCTGGGGTTGTTGGCGGCCGGCTTCGCGATCCCCTCCGCGGCGTCGAACTCGAAATCGTTTCCGTGCAGCAGAAAGGCCAGCACCATCTGCGTCGAGGTCGCCGAGGAGAAGTACCAGCGGAAGACGCGGCCGGCCGGCATGAGGCGGGCGAGGTTGGGAAACGCCTCGGGAAACGCGCGCAGCGCCTGCCACGCGATGCTCTCGAGATGAAGGAAGACCAGGTTCTTGCGTTTCATCGCCCGCAATCCGCGGGCGCAATCCCGGCTCGCTTCGCGCCGCGGCGGAGCGCTGTCGCCGCCGCTACGATTGCCGTTTGCGCCACGCGTTCAGGATTGCGCCGAAATCGAAGCCGATCAAGCGCGCCCGCCTTCGCCAGGGCCGTCCTTCCTTTGCGCCGCGGCTCTCGAAGTGCGACCAGCCGGAGGGGAACTCGCCCTGGGCCACCGCTCGCTGCACGTCGGGGTTCTGGTTGAGATAGAAGAACTCGTCGAACTCGTCGCGCGCGCAAGGTGCGGGCCCGCCGGCGGGCAGATCGGCATAGCCGCGCCAGGGCAGCACCGGCTTCAGCTTCAGGCCGGCTTCGTCGACGAGGTGTCCGTAGCCGGCCGGCTGCTGCGCGTGGCCCGGATCGACGGCGCGGAATTTCTCGAAGCGCTTTTCGCGATCCGCGCGCTCGATCATCCGCAGGTGATAGAGATAGGCGTTCATGCGGGCGCGCGGGGCGCCGTCGAGCTCGGGCGGAAACCAGGGGCGGTGGAGGCCGAACGGCCGCTCGGTGAACGCGCCCGGCACTTTGAACATGCGCGGCGCCCAGCGCGGCCCGCAACGCCCGTCGGCCCGGTAGTGATCGCGCGAATTCCAGAGATTGACGAGGCGGACCGATCGGATGGGGCGGCCGGTGCTGTCGCCTTTGGCGGCCTCGGCGCGGGCACGGCGCAGGAAGGCGCTGTCGAAGCGCTCGTCGGCATCGGCGCACAGAACCCAGCGCGCGCCCAGCCGCGCGGCCTCGGCGAGCAGCCGGTAGCGGTTTCGGGTTTCGTTGGCATGCGGCGGGCCGCCGCGATCTTCGCGGAGGACGGAGGCGACGCGCGGCTCGCTCTCCAGAATTTCGCGCGTGCGGTCGGTGGAGCCGTCGTCGAGCGCCACGATCGCGTCGACATGGTCGCGGATGTGATGAAGATAGCCGGGCAGATATCGTTCTTCGTTGCGGACCGCGATGATCGAGACGAGTTCCATGGGTCGCCGCGCCGCCGAAGCCGCCGTCCTAAATGCTCCAGCGCCTGCGGTTTTCCGGCAGCGTCGCCCTGCGCCACATGCCCTTGACGTCGGCGATCAGGCCGCCCGGCCGGACGAGCCGCGCGAATTCGCCGACGGTGAACGCGGCATAGGGCGCGTGCATGACCGCGCCGACCAGCGCGTCGAACGTGCCCAGCTTCGCGAGGTCGCCGGCCAGCGCGATGCCGTACTCGGCCTCGGCCTCCTCGGAATCGGCAAAGGCGTCGTGCACCGTCACCGTGTGCCCGCGCGACTTCAGTCCGGCGACGATATCGACGACCTTCGAGTTGCGGAGGTCGGGGATGTTTTCCTTGAAGGTCAGACCGAGCACGAGGATCGAAGACGGCTTGCCGAGCACGGCGTCGATCTGCCCGGCGATGTAGTCGCCCATGCCGTCGTTGATCCGCCGGCCGGCGAGAATCACTTCCGGATTGTGCCCGAACTGCTGCGCCTTGTAGGCGAGGTAATAGGGATCGACGCCGATGCAGTGGCCGCCGACGAGGCCGGGTACGAACGGCAGGAAGTTCCACTTCGTGCGCGCGGCGTCGAGCACGTCGTGCACCGAGATGCCCATCTTGTTGAAGATCTGCGCGATCTCGTTGATGAACGCGATGTTGATGTCGCGCTGCGCGTTTTCGATCACCTTCGCCGCTTCGGCCGTGCGGATGTCGCGCGCGACGAACACGTTGCCGCCGGTAACGGCGCCATACACGCGCTTGAGGAGCTCGGCCGTCTCGTGCGTCTGGCCGGCGACGACCTTCGTCACGCGCTCGAGCGTGTGCTGCTTGTCGCCGGGGTTGATGCGCTCGGGCGAATAGCCGAGGAAGAAATCGCGTCCCGAGACGAGGCCCGAGGCGCGCTCCAGCTCCGGCCCGCACACCTCTTCGGTTACGCCGGGATAGACCGTGCTTTCCAGCACGACCGTGTCGCCTTTCTTGAGATAGCGCCCGATCGCGGCCGAGGCCGCGCGCACGGCGCCGAGATCGGGCAGGTTCCGCTCGTCGACCGGCGTCGGCACCGTGACGATGTAGACATCGGCCGCGGCGAGATCGGCGGCGGCGGCGGAGAAACGCGCCGTGGTGCCCTTCAGCGCCGCCTCTTCCACCTCGTTCGTGCGATCGTAGGCCCGCCTCAGCTCCTCGACGCGGCGCGCGTCGAGATCGTAGCCCAGCACCGGGAAATGCCGCGCCAGCGCCACGGCCAGCGGCAGGCCGACATAGCCGAGGCCGACGACGGCGATGAGCTTGGGCGAATGCATTGTTTTGACTGGAAAAGAGGGTCCCGGCGGGAGCGCCCGTCTAGCCGCCCGCCGCCGCCATTGTCAACGCGGCGCGGACGTCGCCTGCTGGCGGCGGCCGGCGTTGACGTTCAATCCGTGAACACGGTACTGTTCAACGATTGAACAGAGGCCCGAATGGCCGCCGACGCGCCAACCCCATCCCCTGCGCCCGCCGGCGCGGAGACGGAGATCACGCTGGGCGTGCTCGACGCGGTCGAGCAGAACGCGCAGGTGACGCAGCGCACCGTGGCGAGCGAGCTCGGCATCGCGCTCGGCCTCGCCAACGCGTATCTCAAGCGCTGCATGCGCAAGGGCTGGATCAAGGTGAAGCAGATCCCGCCCAACCGCTATCTCTACTATCTGACGCCCAAGGGCTTCGCCGAGAAGTCGCGGCTCACCGCGGAATATCTCGGCTCGTCGTTCAATTTCTTCCGCCGCGCCCGCGCGCAGCTCGAGGAGGCGATGGGCGCCTGCGCCGCGCGCGGCTGGAAGCGCGTGGCGCTCTATGGCAAGGGCGAGCTGGCCGAAATCGGCGCTCTCTGCAATGCCGAGTTCCATCTCGATCTCGTTGTCGTGGCGCCGGGCGCGGGTGCGCGCATCGCCGGGGTTCCGGCCGTGGCGTCGCTGGACGAGGCCGGCGCGCTCGACGCGGTGATCGTGACCGACCTCGCGACGCCGCAGCTCGCCTTCGACGAAGTGAAAGCGCGGCTGGCGCCCGAGCGGATCCTGACCCCGCGCCTTCTCCGCATCACGCGCGGCAACGGCAAGGCCTGAACGATGGAACGCTGGTACGTCGCCGAAACGCATCCGCAGGCCGAGGCCAAGGCGCTGCAGCACCTGGAGCGCCAGGGTTATGCCGCCTATCTGCCGCGCTATCTCAAGAACCGCCGCCATGCACGCCGC
>CAZUYG010000480.1:0-3683 GCA_964624265.1 uncultured Candidatus Odyssella sp. | reverse complement strand
GCGTGCGGGCTTTTTCCCGGCTGGCACCGCAGGCCGGGCGCGTTCATCGAACTCGGTGCGCTCGCCGCAAACGGTGCCGGGGCCCGAACGCGCTGGCGCAAGGGCGCGGCCGAAGCTCTGCGCCGACTCAACGACGCCGGCTACTACGCGATCGTGCTCGCTCCCGGCGTGGCCGCGGGCGCCGCGCTGCGCCGCCGCCTCAACGCCGCGCTTCAACGAAAAGGCGCGCATATCGACGCGCTCTACGCCGCGCGTTCGGCCGCGTCCTTCGACGCGCTGCTCGAATCGGCGCGCGCGGAATGGCCGATCGCCGAAACCGGCAGCATCCTCATCACCGGCGGCCCTCATATCGTGCCGCAGACGCCGCCCTATCTCGCCGTATTTCGCGCGCAGGGCGATCTTGGCGCGGTCGTTTCGGCCGCGTTGCCCGTGCAACCCTGACACGATCCGGCGCACGCGCGTTTTGGTCTTGACCCGAGGCGTCCGCCGCCCGTCAATGGGCTCCCGCAGCATCCGCCCACTCCGCACCGATCGCGCATGACGCATGACCTCGCCACCGTCGAGCGGCTTTACCGCCAGCTCCGCCGCATCCGCCGTGTGGAAGAGGAGATCATCCGCGTCTATCCCACCGACAAGATCAAGAGTCCGGTACATCTCTCGATCGGCCAGGAGGCGGTGGCGGTCGGAGTCTGCGATCATCTCCGGCCGTCGGACATTCTCTACGGCACCTATCGCGGCCACGCGATCTATCTGGCCAAGGGCGGCGACCTCGGCCGCATGATGGCCGAGCTTTACGGCAAGCAGGATGGCCTCGCGGCGGGCAAGGCGGGTTCTATGCATCTCGGCGATGTGGGGGCCGGCATGATCGGCACCAGCGCCATCGTCGGCACCACGCTTCCGCTTTCGCTCGGCCACGCCTTTGCGCTGAAGCAGCGCCGGTCCGATGCGATCGTCTGCGTCTTCTTCGGCGAAGGCGCGATGGACGAGGGCGTGTTCCACGAAACCGCGAATTTCGCCGCGCTCAAGAAGCTGCCGATCCTGTTCGTGTGCGAGAACAATCACTACGCAATCTACTCGCATGTGAAAGACCGCATGCCGGTGGTGAATCTGTGCGAGCGCGCGGAGGCCTACCGCATTCCGGCGCGGCGCATCGCGGGCGGCGACATTTTCGCGATCCACGCGGCGGCGGCGGAGGCGGTCGCCGCCGTGCGCGCCGGGGGCGGACCGCGCTTCCTGGAATGCGAGACGCATCGCTGGCGCGACCATGTCGGCCCCGGCGAGGATCTGCACATCGGCTATCGCACCGCGGCCGAACTCAAGCCGTGGATCGAGAGCGATCAGAATGCGCGCCTCGCCGGCCTGCTCGGCGCCGCCGCGCGCAAGCGCGTCGAGGCCGAAGTCGAGGCCGAGCTCGCGCGGGCGACGGCTTTCGCGGAAAAAAGCCCGTTCCCCGCCGCCGAAACAATGTATGCGCATGTCTACAAGTAAGCGCAGCGGGCGCGAGATCAGCTACGCGCAGGCGATCGGCGAGGCGATCCGCCAAGAGATGGAGCGCGACCCCGGCGTGTTCGTCTACGGCCTCGGCGTCGACGATCCCAAGGGCATGTACGGCACGACGCTCGATCTCCACCTCGATTTCGGCGCCGACCGCTGCTTCGACACGCCGCTGGCCGAAGACGCGATGACCGGCTTCGGCATCGGCGCGGCCATCGCCGGCATGCGCCCGATCCACGTGCATCAGCGCATGGATTTTCTCATGCTCTGCATGAACCAGCTCGTCAACATGGCGGCGAAGCAGAGCTACATGAGCAACGGCGCCGTCCACGTGCCGTTCGTCGTGCGCGCGATCATCGGGCGCAGCTGGGGACAGGGCGCCCAGCACAGCCAGGCGTTCCATTCCTATTTCATGCACGTGCCGGGCTTGAAAGTGGTGGCGCCGTCGACGCCGCACGACGCCAAGGGCTGCATGATTGCCGCGATCCGCGACGAAAATCCGGTGATCGTGATGGAGCACCGCATGCTCTACGGCAACACCGGCATCGTGCCCGAAGCGGCGTACGCCGCGCCGTTCGGCAAGGCGCGCGTGCTGGCCGAGGGCGACGACGTCACGATCGTCGCGGTCAGCCACATGGTCGTGGAGGCGCTGCGCGCGCGGCATCTCCTCGAGGAAATCGGCGTCTCGGCCGAGATCATCGACCCGGTGAGCCTGGCGCCGCTCGACATGGACACGATCGCCGCTTCGGTGGCGAAGACCGGCCGCCTCGCGGTCGTCGATACGAGCTGGGCCGCCTGCGGCGCCGGCGCGGAGATCGTCGCTGCCGCGCACGAGCGCCTGCAGGGCAAGCGCGCGTTCGCCGCAATGCGGCTCGGCTACGAGCCGACGCCGTGCCCGACGACGCGGCCGCTCGAGGACGTGTTCTACCCCGGCGCCAAGAGCATCGCGACGAAGGTCGCCGCGCTCGCCGGCCGCGCGCCTGGGGACTGGCAGGCGCGCGAGATCGTGGCGCGCGAGATCGCGGAATTCCGGGGGCCATTCTGACGTTCGGGCAGAGCAGGGGGACGCGTTGACGAGCCAGCACGAAAGCCTGATGCGCGCGGTGCGCGCGAGCGTCGAAGCCTATTGCGCGGGAACGCAGAACTACGCGTTCGACCCGGCCAAGCCCATCGTCCGCCTGCACGAGCCCACTTTCGGTGCGGAAGAAATCAATGCCGCGCTCGAATGCATGCTCACCACCCATGTCACGATGGGCCCCAAGGTGAAGGCGTTCGAGCGCGAATTCGCCGACAAGCACGGCTGGCGCCACGGCGTGATGGTCAATTCGGGATCGTCGGCCAACCTCCTGGCCGTGGCCGCTCTCGCCAACGCGCAGACCCGGGACGGCCTCCGGCCCGGCGATGAAGTGATCGTCCCCGCGCTGTCATGGTCGACGACCGTGTGGCCGCTGATCCAGCTCGGCCTCGTGCCGGTGATCGCCGATCTCGACCCGCAAACGCTGAACATCGATCCCAACGAGATCGAGCGCGCGATCGGCCCGAAGACGCGCGGGGTCATGATCGTGCCGGTTTACGGCAATCCGTGCGACATGGACGCGATCGCCGACATCTGCCGGCGGCGCGGCCTGATTCTCATCGAAGACAGCTGCGAAGCGCTCGGCGCCAGCTATGGCGGCAAGCCGGTTGGCAAGTTCGGCCGCGTCGCGACCTTCAGCTTCTACTATTCGCACCACATCACGACGCTTGAGGGCGGCATCTGCGTCACCGACGACGGCGAGCTGGCCGAGATGATGCGAATTTTGCGCGCGCACGGCTGGGTGCGCGAAGTGGAAGACAAGCAGCGCTGGCTTTCGCAATATCCCGACATCGATCCGAAGTTTCTATTCGTCAACGTCGGCTACAACCTTCGCGCCACGGAACCGCAGGGCGCGATGGGCTCGGTGCAGCTGAAGAAGCTCGATCGCTTCGTCGAGATGCGCCGCGCCTCGGCCGCCGCTTACCGAAAGGCGCTCCAGCGCTTCGACAATTATTTTGCTTTCCAGGAAGAGACGCCGAAGGGGCGCCATTCCTGGTTCGGCTTCAGCCTCGTCGTGCGCGAGGGCTCTAAATTCGGCGCGCGCGATCTCATGGCCGCACTCGGACGCGCGAACGTGGAAACGCGGCCGATCATCGCCGGCAACATTGCGCGT
>CAZUYG010000479.1:0-3694 GCA_964624265.1 uncultured Candidatus Odyssella sp. | reverse complement strand
ATCGACCGGCGGCGCCTCGGCGCGCTGTGCCACGGTCATCGGCGGGGCGCCGGCCCGCTGACGCGAATAGTCGAGATCGTGAACCGCGCGCAGGCCGGCGATGCGCCGCCGCGTCGCCGCGTCGAGCGCGTCGTAGGCGGAAGCGAGATCGGCGAACAGCGTCTCGCCGCCGGCCTTCGGCACCTCGATACCGTAGAGGATCGTGGCGAGCGCCGGCCGCCGCTGGAACGAAAGATCGGAATGCCACACCAGCGTGCCGAGGTCGGGATGGCGGCCGGTGGTGCGCCCGGTCGCGCGGTCGACGTTCGACAGCACGTAGATCTCGGGAAAGCGCGGATGCCGGTATTCGTCGAGCACGTGGATCTGCAGCTCGCCGAAACGCCGGCTGAAGGCCACGAACGCCGCCTCGTCGAGCTTCTGCGCCGGGAAGCGCAGCAGCATGTGGCGGTTGAAGGCGGCGCGGATCGCGGCGAAGGTCGGCTCGTCCATCGGCGCGGCAAGGTCGATGCCGTGCACCTCGGCGCCCATCACCGGCGAGATCGGCGAAAGTTCCAGGGCGACACCCATCGCGCGGTCTCCCAATAGCTTACGCCGGTCTCTGCCTTCGGCCGAACAGGCCGCGCAAGCCGGCCTTGATCTTCCGCTGCGCCGGCGGGATCGACCACAGGATCGCGAAGATCGTGATCGCCGCCAACACGCCGCTGACCGGCCGCGTGAAGAACGGCGCGATGTCGCCGGACGAGATCACGAGGCCGCGCGTCAGATTCTGCTCCAGCAATTCGCCGAGCACCAGCCCGAGGATCAAGGGCGCCATCGGGAATTTGAGCTCGCGCATCACGAATCCGACGAGGCCGAAGAACAGCATCACGTAGATGTCGAACACGCGCTGCGTGATCGCGAAGGCGCCCACCGTGCACAGCACGAAGATGATCGGCATCAGCCGCTCGCGCGGCACGAGCAGAATCCACAGCAGCGGCCGCACCAGCGTGAGCCCGAACACGAGCTTCGCCATGTCGGCGATCACGAGCATGGCCACGATCTGGTAGAACAGCTGCGGCGTCTCGATCATCAGCATCGGGCCGGGCTTGAAATCGTGGATCATGATCGCGGCCATCAGCGCCGCGGCCGGCGCCGAGCCCGGCACCGCCAGCGTCAGCACCGGAATGATCGCGCCCGGCACGCAGGCGCTCTCGCCCGTCTCGGCCGCCATCAGCCCTTCCACCGAGCCCTTGCCGAACTTCTCCTTCTCCTTGCTCGCGCGCCGCGCGGCCGCGTAGGAGGACCACGCGGCCGTATCCTCGCCGAGGCCGGGCAGCACGCCGATGAACGTGCCGATGGCGCCGGAGCGGAAGATCGTGCGCTTGTACTGCCAAATGTCGGCCAGCCGCGGCAGGATCGAATCCACCGCCTTGCTCGTCACGCGATAGGCGGGGCCACGCATCGCGGTCAGCACCTCGGCGACGCCGAACACGCCCACCAGGGCGGGCAGCAGGCCGATACCGCCCGAGAGATCGGACCAGCCGTAGGTGAAACGGTGATAGCTGTAGTGCGGCTCTTGCCCGATCGTCGCGATCCAGAGGCCGAGGAAGCCGGCGATGTAGCCCTTGAGCGGATCGCCGCCCGCGAGCGTTCCGGCGATGACGATGCCGAACACGCCGATCCAGAAGAACTCGTAGCTCTGGAACGACAGCGCCGCCTCGGCGAGGAGCGGCGTGAACAGCGCCACGCACAGGATGCCGAACAGGGTGCCGAGCCAGGATCCGCTCGTCGAGATTCCCATCGCGCGGCCCGCCAGGCCCTGGCGCGCCAGCGGGAAGCCGTCGAGCGTCGAGCAGGCGGAGGCGGGCGTGCCGGGAATGTTGAGCAGAATCGCGCTGCGGCTGCCCCCGTAGATGGCGCCGACATAGACGCACACCAGAACGAGGATTGCCTGGTCGCGCCCCATCGTGAAGGTGAGAGTCGTCATCAGCGCCACGCCCATCGTGGCCGTCAGGCCGGGCAGCGCGCCGATCACGATGCCGAGGAACGTCGCCCACAGCACGTTGAACAGCGTGCCCGGCGTCATGAAGCCGGCGAAGGCAGAGCCGAACAGGGAAAGCCCTTCCAGCATCGCTCAGGGCAGGCGCACGAGAAAGACGCGCTGGAACACCACCACGACAAGTCCGCCGGTGGCGCATGCGACCAGCACCGCGGTCACGATCGGGCGGATGCGCTCCCGCCACGGCTGGCCGGAGCGCCATTCGAACAGCAGGATGAACAGGAAGACGAAGATGGCCGTCGCCAGCCAGAACGGCAGCCGCCCGACCATTCCCACCGCGAAAACGAGGCAAAGGCCGGCGGCGAGCGCGAGCCGCGCATTGCTGTGGCCCTCGCGGCGTTCGCGCTTGGCACCGCCGGCGGCCGGCTGCAGCGCGCCGCGTCCGATCGCGCGCCCGCCCAGCCACAGGCCGAGAGCCGCGATCACGAAGCCGTAGAGCGCCGGCACCAGGCCCGGCGCGGTGTATGTCTGCTGGAGCTGCTCGTAGAACGTCGGCATCCGCCACGCCGCGTAGACGATGGCGATACCGACGACGAAGATCACCGCGGCGGTGATGAGATCGACGCGCGGCGGAAGCGGTTCTTCGTGCGGGAGTACGCTCAGGGCCTCAGGCTCGGACATGACGCGGCGCGAAGCCCCCGAAAAAATTCGGGCGGCAGCCTGTCGCGGCCGCCGCCCGCATCACCCACGGCGCTATTGCAGACGCTGGATACCGACCGTCTCGGGCGAGACTTTCGATTTGCCGGCGTCGTGATAGAGCCACGCCGTATAGCGCACCATCTTCATCGATTCGTTGAACGCGTCTTGTCCGCTGATCGGCGCGAAGAGGGCCGCGCGGTCGTCGGCGTATTTCTTGAGCCGCTCCGACTTCGCGATCTTGTTCTTCCACACCGCGTCCATCGTCTCGAGCACGTTCTTCGGCGCGTCCTTGTGCACCCAGATGCCGAAATAGTTCAGCGGGGCCGGCATTTTCGGCAGCCACTTCGTCACCGGCGGGATCTCGCCGTAGCCGGTGAGGTTCACCGGCTTCTCGGACTGCGCTGCCAGCGGGATCAGACGCTTGGCCTTGATGTGCTCCGACATCTCGACGAGGAGCTGCGCCACCGCCTGCGTTTCGCCGGAAACGGTCGCCAGCACGGCGGGCGCGCCGCCGTTGTAGGTCACGTGCTTGTACTTGATCGGCGCGTTGGCGCGGACGCTCTCCATGAAATTGTGCCCGGCCGAGGAGAGGCCGGCGGTCGCCACCGTGATGTTGTCGCCGCGTGCCTTCAGCGCCTCGACGAACGACCCGAAATCCTTGAACGGCGCGCTCGGGTTCACGGCGACGACGTTCACGTTGGCGACGGCGAAATAGAGCTTCCAGTCCGCCAGCATCGTGTCGAGCAGGCCGAGCACCTTGTAGGTGCCGACGTCCACCGCGGCGCCGGCCGCCCAGGTGTAGCCGTCCTTGGCCGCTTCGAGCGCGTTCTTCGTGCCGATCGAGCCCGAGGCGCCCGGCTGGTTCACGACGACGAACTTCTGCTTGAGCTCGGCTTCCAGCTCGGCGGCGACGATGCGCGCCATCTGGTCGGTCGAGCCGCCGGCGGCCCACGGCACGATGATCGTCACCGGCCGGTCGGGCTTCCAGGAATAGTCCTGCGCCGCCGCCGGCGCCAC
>CAZUYG010000478.1:0-3701 GCA_964624265.1 uncultured Candidatus Odyssella sp. | reverse complement strand
GGTGAATGCTGACGACGCGGACGGGAACGCCGGTTGCGTCTTCGAGAGTCCGACACTCCCGGGCCGCGGCATCTTCGAGCACGCGCGGATCGCTGCCATAAATCGATGCGTCGAAGTGAAGGCCGATCTCGTGCCCGAGGCGGCGCAACTTTTCGAATGTCGCGCGCGCCGCGGCGGAGAATGGATTGTACATCTCGGTGCGCAGCAGCACGAAATAGTGCGCCTTGACATGCAACCCCGCCTCGAGCGCCGCGATCGGCTCGGCGGCCGCGAGCGACATGTCGAGATCGTGGCGCAGAATCAGGTGCCGCGCCGCCGGGTCGGCCTCGTCGTAGCCGACAACCGAGTAGCCGCGTGCGAGGAACGCACGCAACAGCGCCGCGTAGCCCTCTTCGTTGAACGCCTCGTTCATTCAGGCGACGCCGCGACCGGGCCTTCGTGGCGACCATGCAGGATGTCGCGCGCGCCGGGACCGGCATTGAACAGCAGATCGATCGCCGACATGTACGGCTCGAAATCGGGGTGGACCTGCGCGTAGCGCGGATGCGCGTAGTTCTGGTAATCGACGTCGATGCCGGCGGCGCGGAAGCTCGCCTCGTCGAGATAGTCGCGGCCCAGCGCGCCCGAGAGATAGCGCGTGGCGCCGACGCGGCGGCAGAGATTCAGCACGAGATCGCTCTTGCGCCCTTCGACGCCGAGGCTGCGCGCATCGCGGATTTCGGTCGTGATGGCGAACGCCCGCAGCAAATATCGCGTCGTCGTATCGAGCAGGTCCACGAGGCGGCGCCAGGGCCGGGCATAGACCTGCTCGAAAAAGCCCGCATGCTCGGCGAAGTGCGGTGCGTGCCGGTAGCTCTGCTGAATCGTGCCCCAATGCTTGCGCCGCCAATGATCGTCGGCGATCGCGACGTCGGCTATCGCGAGACCGGACAGATGCCCCTTGAGGTTTACGGGCACCGTGAGCCAGCTCCAGCCCGTCGCGGTGCGCACCTTGTTCCGGTTCGTGAAGCTGTTGCGCTCGAACTGCACGGTATCGAGGACGATGTGGAGATCGCTTGCCGCGATCCGCTCGAAATAGCCGAGCCACGGCAGATAGGCCGGCTGATTGATCGAAACGATCACGTTCGCCGGGCCTTGTAGAGATACACCGTGAAGTCGCGCGAATGATAGTCGTGCCGCAGCGAGACCCAGGGCGTGAGCGTGCGGCAGAAGTTCAGGATCTCGGCCGGATCGGCGTAGTATTCGCCCGGTTCCCGATCGGGCGCCCATGCGCTCAGCGAGTTGAAAGCGACCGCTTCCGTGGCGCTGGCGAACATCCGCGCGACGAGCGCGCATGTCAGCGCCGGCGCATCGGCGCCGAGTAGATAGAAGATGCCGTTCGCGGTGACCACGTCGTGCGTGCCGACCTCGTCCTCGAGAATGTTGGCCTCCTTGATCGTAAGCGCGGGGTGCAGCCGCCGCGCCTCCGCCACCATGGCCGCCGAAATGTCGGCGCCGGTGTAGGCGACGTCGCGAAAGCGCCGCGACAGGAACGTCGCGTAATCCGCGAAGCCGCAACCGACGTCGAGCACGCGCTTTCCGTCGAGCGGCGTCACTTCGCTGAGCACCGCGAACTTGATCGCCTGGCTTTCCGCGCGCCCGTAGTCGCACGCGCGCGGATCGTGGCCGTATTTCGCGACGAGATCGTCGTAATAGCGGCCGATCGCCGCGAAGACGGGCCTGGGCGGCGCCGTCATTGCCGCTCCGCGGCGAGCGCGCGCACCGCGGCGATCACCATCTCCTGCTCTTCGGCGCGCAACGTCGGGAACAGTGGCAGCGAAACGACGCGGCGGAACGCGCGCGCGCTGACCGGGCACGAAGCGCCCGCCTGTACCCAATCGGTGACGGGCTCCGCCGCATCGACGCCTCTCTCCCCGAGCCGCGCGATGGCTTCCGCCGCGTCGAAGCGCGCGAACTCGACCGCATAGCGGTACCACGCGCGATCGGCCGCCGGCGGCAGCGCGATCGCTCCCGCGCGCGCGATTTCGACGAACGCCGTGCGATACCGCTCGGCGCGGATGCGGCGCGCTTCGAGAAACTCGTCGAGCCGCCCGAGCTGGCAGCCCGCAAGCGCGGCAGCAAACTCCGTGAGCTTGTCGTTGAGCCGCGTGCCGTTCGCGCCCTGCTCGCCATAGTCGCGCCAGCGCCGCACGAACGCCGCAATGGCGGGGTCGTCGGCCATGACCGCGCCACCCTCCCCCGCGCCGATCAGCTTGGTGGCGTAGAACGAGGTGATGGCGATCGTTGCCAGCGATCCCATCCCGCCGACGGCAATGCCGTGCGCGCAATCCTCGATCACCGGCACGCCGAGACCGGCAAGCGCCTTCACGTCCGCCGCAGCGCCGAACGTATGCACGGCGATGATCGCCTTCGTGCGCGGCGTCGCCGTCACGGCCCGGGGATCGATCGTCCAGGCGCCCGGCACGACATCGACGGGCACCGGCCGCGCGCCGCAGGCCAGCGCGGCGTTCGCCAGCGCCACGCAGGAATAGGCCGGCACGATCACCTCGTCGCCCGCGCCGACGCCGAGGCTCAGGAGCGCCAAGCGCAGTGCGCCCACGCCCGAGCCCACGGCCACGGCATGCTGCCTGCCGACCCGCCCGGCGAGTGCGCGTTCGAACCGTTCGACCGCGGGCCCGCAGGACCACCGCCCGCTCGAAACCACGGCGGCGACCGCGTCGCGCTCGGCCGCGCCATGGGTGAGCCGGTTGTGCGGAACGCGAATCATCGCCGCAACACGAGCGGAGCGTGCTCGCTCGGACAGTTCTCGACCGCTTCTGCCGCAAAACCGGCGCGCACGAACGCACGGCGGGCACCCTCGTTGTCGGTCCGCACGAAGGCAATGATCTTGGCGATCGGCCACGCCGCAAACGCCAATCGCGCGCCTTCGCGGATCGCGCAAACGCCGAGCCCGCGCCCGCAGAACCGTTCGACGAGATAGACCGAGAGGACGGCCGCGTCGGCGGGCCCGCGGTCGAAGCGGACGAGCCCGGCCGGCTCCGCGCCCACGCTCGCGATCCAGAGCCGGCGATCCGCATTGCGGAGAGCCGCTGCGAACCACGCCTGATGTTCCGCGGCGTCGACACTGCGCTGCGTGGAACCGCGGGCCACGATGAACGGGTCGTTTCGCCACGCGAACACGATCTCGCTATCGCGCAGGTCTGCCGGCCGCAACGACACCGGTTCCGCGGCCGTCATCGCCCGTTCGCGGCGCGCGCCCAGGCCGCATACCAGCACTCCAGCATGCCGAGGGAATCGTTGTGCTTCGTGCCCTCGGCTCGGTCCGGATGGCCAGAAAAGCCGTGGCGCGACAAGAGCGCCGGATAGGGGTGATACCACGAGGATCCGCCGCGATTCACCGTTTCGCCGAAATCGAAAAGCGGCATCGGCTCCACGATGGCAAGGTCGTGCCGCCGTTCGCAGGCCCGCGCGACGAACGCATCGATCTCCGCGCCGGTCAGATAGCAGAGCGTTCCGCGAGAGAATACGAGCGTGCCGGCCGGGAGCGCGGCCAAGGCGGACTCTTCGAGCGGGCGGAACTTCACGCCCTCGCGCTCCGACGGCACGCGATAGCTCTCGCCGATATCGAACGCATAGGCATCGACATGGGGCAGCAGCCGCTTCACCGTCGCGATGCGGCTTCCGGATGCCGCGCCGATCTC
>CAZUYG010000477.1:0-3701 GCA_964624265.1 uncultured Candidatus Odyssella sp. | reverse complement strand
CCGGCTCCAGCCGCTCGAGGCGCTGCACGAGCAAGGTCAGCTCGATCGGCCGTTCCGCGCCTTCGCGCACGAGCTCGCCCAGCGGCAGGCTCATCGCCTCGGCCACCTGCCGCAGCAGGCCGATCGAGATGTTGCCCTGGCCGGCCTCGAGCTGCGCGAGATAGCGCTCGGAGACGCCCGAATCGCGCGCCAGGATCTTCCGCGTCATGCCGCGGCGCACCCGCGCCGCCCGCACGCGCTCGCCGAGCACGGCGAGGAAATCGGCGTGATACTCGGCCGCGCAGGGCGCACCGTCGCGCCGCCGCCCGCGCTTGGCGGCCGGTAGCGGCGTGGTCAGGATCGGCGTTTCGGTCATCGGGCGGCACCCGAACGGTATTGCATCGTGGCTTGCAGCATATGCAATATAATGCTTGTCAGCAAGAGGCGTATGCACTATCTTTTTCGAATTGGGCGGGCACGGGCGCGGCGAAACTTTTCTAGGACGGCCCCGGCCCGCCGGGGTATCAGAGGCCTTTCCCCGGGCGGACCGGGGCTCGAACGGAACGGAGGACGCGTTGGCCGAGAAGCTCACCATCCTGGTCGGGACCATGACCGGCACCGCCGAAATGGTCGCCGAGGAAATGAGCGACGCGCTCGCCGAGGCCGGCTTCGAGCCGGTGACGAAGCCGATGGACGGGCTCGATGCCGCGTGCCTCGCGGCGCCCGGCCTCTATCTCATCTGCTCGTCCACCTACGGGCAGGGCGACGTGCCCGACAACGCGATGGGCCTCTACAACGACCTCGTCGCCAAGAAGCCGGACTTGAAGCACGTCCGCTACGGCGTGTTCTCGCTCGGCGACCGCACCTATGCCGAGACGTTCAATTTCGGCGGCAAGAAATTCGACGCGATCCTCGAGCAATGCGGCGCGCGCCGCATCGGCACCGTGTTCACCCACGACGCCAGCGCCGGCACCGTGCCGGAAGACGAAGGCGTGAAATGGGTGAAAGACTGGGCCAAGCTCTGCGAAGGCGCCCAGGCCGAGGCGGCCTGAGCGCCGCGCCGGGGACCGGCGTTAGCCGAGGTCTTCCGTTTCGCGCGCTTCGGCGAGGCCGTCGAAATGATCCGCCAGGTGCAGGAACACGGCATTGTCGCCGCTGCACACGTCGGCCCAATCGCGATACCACTGGGCGCGGGCGCGCAGCCCGTCCACCGTCTCCGCCCAGGGTATTTTTGGGTTCATGCTATCCTGTAGCGATGGCGCGGTTGTGGCGGCCTTGATGCAGATCAACGCACGCGGTCTTGCCGCCGCCGCAGGGGTGGCGCGCCGCACAGGAGAGATACGCAAGTGAGAACCACGCTCATGCCCGCGGCGGCGGCCGCGGCCGTGCTCCTCAGCCTCGGCGCCGCGCAGGCGCAGACCGGCCTCCGCATCGAGAAGGTCGAGCAGGTCGGCGATTTCGACAAGGTGACGGCCGCGGGCGCCACGCTCTACGCCGCCGCCTGGCCCAACCTGCCGGCCGCGCGGGCCTATTGCCTCTCGAATTATCTGAAGGTGCCCTACGACGGGATTCCGGGCTTCGCGGCGGGCGCGGCAGCCGAGAAGATCGGCGCGTCGCGCGACTACGCGTGCCTCGTGCTCATGTGCAATCCCGGCAAGCCCGATCCGGTGAACGTCACCTATCAGGCGATCCTGTTCGCCAACGTGGCGCCGCTGCCGGCCAAGGGCCGGGCGGGCGAGGGCGTTTCGCTGCGCGTGCGCTACGAGCGGGGCCAGCCGCTGCTCACGATGTTCGATCGCGCCGCACCCGATGCCGTCACGATGGACGGCAATCTCCGGCTCCAGAGCTGGCGCGTGAGCGAGCGCCGCGGCCCGGCCCGCGATCACGTGCGTGTCGAGATCGCGTTCGCGGCCTGGCGCGCGTTCCTCGAGCAGATCGCCTACCGCCGCGCGACCACGTTCACGCTCTTGCCCGGCCGCGACCGCGAGATCCCCGCCCAGGCGCATGCCGGCCGCACGGTCGCGTTCAAGCTCGACGACATGGACCGGCCGCTCGCCGAGCTCGAACCCCTCTGCGCCCGCGCGCGCGCGAATTGACCGCGCCGGCACTGTGTTTCTAGCCCTCCCTTGTCGCCCCCGCGAAGGCGGGGGCCCATGGTTCCACCGCCTCGGTGCTTGACGCATGAGCCAAGCTCGCTGAAGCATGGGTTCCCGCTTTCGCGGGAACGACAAGAGTTGGGTGGGAAACGGTGCCAGAGCGCGCTTACGTTTACATCCTTGCGAGCAAGTCGCGCGGCACGCTTTACATCGGCGTCACGGGAAACCTGCCCGTTCGCATCGAACAGCACAAAGCCGGCAGCGTTCCGGGCTTCACGGCGAAGTATGGCGTGAACCGGCTCGTGTGGTTCGAAGGCTTCGCCGACGTTCGCGATGCGATCGACCGCGAAAAGGCGATGAAGAAGTGGTATCGCCAGTGGAAGATCGATCTGATCGAAAAATCGAATCCGAACTGGAACGAGCTGCATCCGTGGTAGAACCAACCCTCATTGTCGCCCCCGCGAAAGCGGGGGCCCATGGTGCCGCCGCCTCGGTGCTGGCTCTATAAACTCGACCGGCTGAAGCATGGGTCCCCGCTTGCGCGGGGACGACAAGTGAAGAAGATCGAACACGCGCACGAAAAAAAGAGGACACGCCATGAAGCTCAAGAATTTCGTCTCCGGCCAGTGGATCGAGGGCAAGGGCGCCGGGGCCGCGCTCGTGGATCCGGTCACCGACGATGAGCTCGCGCGCGCCAGCACCGAGGGCGTGGATTACCGGGCCGCGCTCGATTTCGCGCGCCACACCGGCGGGCCGGCGCTGCGCAAGATGAGCTTCGCCGAGCGCGCGGCCCTCATCGGCAAGGTGGCCGACGTGCTCGTGGCCAACCGCGACAAGTATTTCGGCCTCGCCCAGGCCAATTCCGGCAACACGAAGATCGACGCGATGATCGACGTCGATGGCGGCTCGGGCACGCTGAAATTCTATTCCAGCATCGGCAAGCGCCTCGGCGAGGCGAAGTATCTGCGCGACGGCGGCTTCGATCAGTTCAGCAAGGACGACAATTTCCAGGCCGTGCACATCCGCGTGCCGCTCGAGGGCGTGGCGGTCCACATCAACGCGTTCAACTTCCCCTCCTGGGGCCTGTGGGAAAAGGTGGCGGTCGCGTTCCTCGCCGGCGTGCCGGTGCTGGCCAAGCCGGCCACGGCCACGGCGCTGCTCTCGCATGCGATGGTGGAGGATGTCGTGAAGGCCGGCGTGTTGCCCGAGGGCGCGCTCTCGCTCGTCTGCGGCAGCGCCGGCGACATGCTCGATCATCTCGACCGGCGCGACGCGGTGGCGTTCACCGGCTCGGCCGAAACGGCGGCGAAACTGCGCGCGCACCCCAACGTCGTCCGCAACTCGATCCGCTTCAACGCGGAGGCCGACAGCCTCAATTCCTCGTTGCTCGGCCCCGATGCCGCGGCCGGCTCGCCCGAATTCGATCTCTATGTGCGCGAGGTGCACAGGGAGATGACGGTGAAGGCCGGCCAGAAATGCACGGCGATCCGCCGCGCCTTCGTGCCGCGCGCATTGGCGGATGCCGTCAGCGACGCGCTCGTGGCCGCGATCGGCAAGACCGTCGTCGGCAATCCGCGCAACGAAACGGTGCGCATGGGCCCGATCGTGGATAAGGCGCAGCAGAAG
>CAZUYG010000476.1:0-3708 GCA_964624265.1 uncultured Candidatus Odyssella sp. | reverse complement strand
GGCGAGCTGCTGAAACGCCGCGAGCAGCTC
The DNA here is from genome assembly GCA_964624265.1 of uncultured Candidatus Odyssella sp. Taxonomy (GTDB): domain Bacteria; phylum Pseudomonadota; class Alphaproteobacteria; order Bin65; family Bin65; genus SBBV01. Next base: position 3,678 of record CAZUYG010000476.1, on the reverse strand, counting down.
CGGGCGGCGCGCCATGATCAATGTGCTGTTCGGCACGAAGCCGAGCATGGCCTCGACGACCTTGAGCTTCTCGCGGAGCCCCGGAACGGAATCGGGGTCGAGCGGCTGGATGCGCGACATGACGGCTCCGATCAGCGCCAGAACTGCGTCGATGCGATCCGCGCGCCCTCGGCCATGGCCGCGAGCTTGGCCCAGACCACGTCGGCATCCACCGCCGCCTGGCCGACCCAGGTGCCGTAGCCGCAATCGGTGCCGGCGATGACGTTTTCGCGGCCGACCAGCTTCGCGTAATTCGCGATGCGCTGCGCCACCAGCTCGGGGTGCTCGATGAAGTTCGTCTTCGATTCGAGCACGCCGGGGATCAGCACCTTGCCTTCGGGCAGCTTCACCGTCTCGAACACCTTCCACTCGTGCGCGTGGCGCGGATTGGCCGCCTCGAACGAGATCGCCGCGGGCCGCGCCGCGAACACCACGTCGACGATGTCGGCGAGCGGCACGTCGCAATGGTGCGGGCCTTCGTAGTTGCCCCAGCACAGATGCAGGCGAAGCTGCTCGGGCGGAATGCCGGCGAGCGCGTGATTGAGCGCTTCGACGTTCTGCGCCGCGCGCTTCTTGAATTCCCCCGTCGAGAGATCGCCGTACTGGATATGGCGGCCCATCGCGAGATCGGGGCAATCGATCTGCAGCACGAAACCGGCCTTGGCGACGGTTTCGTATTCCTGCTTCATCGCCTCGGCGATCGCGAGAAGATACTTCTCGTGCGAGGCGTAGTGCTCGTTCTTGAAGAACAGCGCAATGACGCCGGGCGAGGCGGCGCTCATGAAGCCCTCGCTGGCTTTCACCGCGCCGATGGCGGCTTTGAGATTTTCCGCGTCGGTGCGGGCGGCGGCCGGGTCGGCGACGGTGATCGCGGCGTTGCAGGCCGGCGTCTTGCGCCGCGAGCGGCCGGGATCGCCGAACACTTTCTTCTGCAGCTCGGGAAATTCCGCGAGATCCTTGTAGGACGTGACCGGATAGGAGCTGCCGCCGAAGCCGCCGAGCCGGTCCTTGATGTAGGTGGCATAGGAGGGTTTCGACAGCTCGCCGTCGTTGACGATGTCGACGCCGGCATCCGCCTGCTTCTTCACGACCTCGGCCACCGCCGATTTGATGCGCGCCGCCAGCGCCGCGCGATCGACCGGCACGCCTTCTTCTTTCGCATACATCATGCGGATGAGATCGGCCGGGCGCGGCAGGCTGCCGGTGTGCGTCGTCAGAAAGCGTTCGGTGCTGCGTTTCATCGTTCCTCCCGCTGGGGCGTTTTGCCGGCGACGCTATCATCCCGAACCGGCACCCGCCACCAATCCCGGCCCCACCGGCATTGGGAGGCGGCCCATCGCGGGCCGATTTTGATCTGAGTCAAAGTCTCTCGACGCCGCGCCGAATAGCGTGAGCCTGCAAAAATTGTAAGCGCGCGCCGCCGGGCGCGGCCGGGAGGATTTCCATGCTTCGATCGCTGCAACACGCCGCGCTGACCGTGCCCGACCTCGACGCCGGGCGCGCCTTCTACGAGAGCATGGGCCTCGAAACCGCGCAGCTCGGCGACAGCCTCGTCTTCCGCTGCCCGGGCCGCGCGCAGAATCAGGTCCGCCTCGTCGAAGGCAAGAAGAAGCGCCTCACCCATGTGAGCTTCGGAACCACCGCAGCGGAACTGCCGGCCCTGCAGCGCGCGCTCGAGGCGCGCGGCACGAAGCTGATCGACTCGCCGTACAAGGCCGGCGGCGAGGGCATCTGGTTCCGCGATCCCGACGGCGATCTCGTCAACGTCGTGGCGGCGCCCGACCAGCCGCAAAGCCGTCCGCCGGTCGCCATCAACAACGCCGGCGACTTCAAGCGCCTCGGCCGGCGCGGCGCGCCCAACCGCAACATCGACGCCAAGCCGCGGCGCCTCGGCCATGTGCTGAAATTCTCGCTCGATCTTCAGCGGGCGATCGACTTCTACACCGGCACGCTCGGCATGAAGCTCTCCGACCGCATCGGCGACATGGCGGCGTTCCTGCGCTTCGGCGGCGACAGCGATCACCACACGCTCGCGCTCGCGCAGAGCGAGGGCACCGGACTGCATCACATGAGCTTCGAGATGGGCAATCTCGACCAGATCCAGTTCTGCGCGCAGCGGATGATCGAGGCGGGCTACCGCGACGCCTGGGGCGTGGGGCGGCACATCTACGGCTCGAACTATTTCCACTACATCCGCGACCCGTGGAACAGCCTCGTCGAGTTCTTCTGGGACATCGATTTCATCCCGGGCAACGCGCAGTGGGAGGTGGAGAACGCCACGGCCGGACCGGAATCGCTGTTTCAATGGGCGACGATGCCGCCGCCGGACGATTTCCTCATGAACTACGAGCGGCTCTGACCGCGGCGGCGCGCGCGCCGGACCGGCGGGGCGCGCTCGGCCGCCAGCACCTCGGCCAGCGCCTTCACTTTTGCCTGCGGAACGTCTTTGCGCGCGATGAGCAGCGTGCGCGCCGAGCGGAACTCGCCCTTGAGCGCGTGCACCGACAGGCGCCGCCGCTCGGCATAGGATTCCAGCACGCTTTTCGGCATCAAGGCGACGCCCATGCCGGCCACCGCGCAGCCGAGAATCGCGTGGTAGGATGAGAGCTCAACCACGCGCTCGGTGACGGCGCCCTCTTTCGCGAACCAGCGCTCGAGCCGCGCGCGGTGCGGGCAGCCGGGGTGGAATGCGAGCAGCGTGGGCCTCTTCACGTCGCGCGGCGACGCGATCGGCGCGTGGCCGGCATTCGCGACGATGACCAGTTCTTCCTCGTAGATCGGCAGCGTTTCGAGGCGCGGATCGGAGACCGGCTCGACGACGAGGGCCGCGTCGAGTGCGCCCGACAGCACTTGCGGCGCGAGCGCTTCGGTGTGGCCCGTGGAAAGCTCGACCGATACGCCGGGGTAGCGCGCGTGAAACACGCTGAGCGGACGCGGCAGGCGCACCGCCGCCGTGCTTTCCATCGCCCCCAGGCGCAGCACGCCGCTCGGCCGGCCGCCCTGCACCACTTCGCGCGCCTCGGCGGCCAGCGCCAGCATGCGCTCGGCATAGGGCAGCAGCGCCCGGCCCGCGGGCGCCAGGGCGATGTGACGCCCCTCGCGCACGAACAGCGGAACGCCGAGCTCGCGCTCGAGCAGCTTGATGCGCGTGGTGACGTTGGACTGCACGCGGTGCAGCCGCTCCGCGGCGCGCGTGATGCCGCCGGCCTCGACGACGGTGCGGAAGACGAGCAGATCGGCGAGTTCCATCGTTCTCTCGGTGAGAATGATTTTATCTCGATTATTCATTTTACGAGATTGAGGCCGCCGCGTACAGAGCGGGCCCGACGGTTTCACGACGAGGTCCGCCATGGACGTCCCACCCGACTATCTCACCGCGATGCGCCGCGCCCGCCAGCTCCAGAGCGAGGCGTTCTGGCGCCTCATGCGCGGGCTCGCGCGTCTGCCGCGCCGTTTCGGCGCGGGCTGGGCCGCGTGGCGCGCGCGGCGCCGTGCGCTGGCCGGCCTGCTGGCGCTGCACGATTTCGGCTACGCCGAGCTGGGCCTTCAGCCGCCGCGGGTGCTGCGCGGCCGGTCGAACGGAATTCCGTCGGCGCCGGCGAACACCAACCACCCGGCGCACGCCCTCGCGCTGGCACG
>CAZUYG010000475.1:0-3709 GCA_964624265.1 uncultured Candidatus Odyssella sp. | reverse complement strand
CGGTGATGCGTATAGACGACCGCGGGCTTCGTTTCCGCGACGAACGCTTCGATCGCGCGGATCAGCGACAGCAACGGGACCGTGTCGAACTGGTTGTCGGGGAAGTCGAGGCAGCGCGGCGGCGCCGCGCCGAGGCGGCGCGCCGCTTCGGCCGCCGAGCGCAGCAGCGACGCGTGTGCGGGCGCGGCGGCCTGGCCGCGCGCATCGAGGCCGGCGCCGAGGATCAGCATCGCCACGCGGTGCCCGGCGCGCGCATGCCGCGCGAGGCTGCCGCCGCAGAACAGCACCTCGTCGTCGGGGTGCGCTGCGATGCAGGCGATGCTGAGCGATGGTTCCTGAAACATCGGCTAGGCGTGCGCGCGGCGCGCGTTGATCGCCGCGATTTCGGGATGGCGATCAAGCGCGTCGGCGATCGTCCGCCAGGGCGCTATCGCGGGCGGCGCCGGCAGATGGGGGGCCAGCGCCCGTAGGAATTCGAGATCCTCGGGATAGTCCAACGTCCAGCGCCGGTCGGACAAGTTCCCGCCGGGACAGGGAAGATTGGCTTTCGTTCGCGCATTGCGCTCGATCCACGGCGTAACGTGCTCGCGGTCGAAGGCGGCGGTGGCCGCGGCATCGGCGCGATCGAGGATCGCGCGCGGGAACGCCTCGCAATCGAGCCCCACGGGCCAGGTGCGCTCCAGCACGTTCGCGGCGTATTCCGCGCCGGTGCGGTCGCGGAGCAGCAGCACGTCGCCGCAGACCGCGGGATCGAGCAACGGACAGTCGCACGTGATCCGAAGAACGATGTCGGCTCCCGTCAGGCGCGCGGCGCCGGCGTAGCGCCCGAGCACGTCGACGACCGAGCCTCGGAACACTGGCACGCCAAGCCGAGCCCCCTCCGCCGCAACGGCATCGTCGGCCGCCTGGTCGGAGGTGGCGAGGCAGACTTCGGCGAGGCCGGGTATTGCGCGGGCGCGGCGCATCACATGCTCGATCACAGTCTCGCCGGCGATGCGCTGCATCACTTTGCCGGGCAGGCGCGTGGAGCCCATGCGGGCCTGCGCGATGGCGACGGCGCGCACGGCTCTATTGCCCGCAAAATACGCCAAGGACGATGTGGGCGCCACTTTTCATCGCGGTACGGTCTGCCTGGTGGCCGCGTTGCCGAACCCGCGGTCCACGACGATCTCGTACTCCGCATTCAGGTGCTGGGGCGGCGCCTCTTCCGGGGTCGACTCCGGAATTGATGGTGTCATGCGCAGCCATTGATCCAGGTTGATGAGCCGCATCGGCGGCACGGCGGCGACGCCTTGGCGCTTGCGGAGCATTTCAGCTAGCCGCCGGATGCGCGAAGGCGCTTCGTAGCCTGCGATTTGCGCATTCGACCTGCACGGCGCGTCCCGGTAACCGCCAAGACCCGCGTCGTTCCGAGGCCAACGGTCGAACGTGCGGCCACGGCCTGATGTAGCGGTCGGATCGTATCGATGGAACATGACAACTAGCGCATGAATCTGGCACGCCGAGGCGGGCGGGAAACTTACACGGGTCTGGATGCCGATGCATCTTCGGGCGCCGCCGACGCGATCGGTTTGATCGTGAGATTGGGCGAGCTTCCAAAGGCGACCGACCGTGCCGGAACGTCCTCGTCCTTTACAAAAGCGTTGGCCGCGATGATTACGCCGTCGCCGATGCGGCAACGACCCACAACCTTGGCGCCAGACATCAGCGTAACGCGTGTGCCGAAGGAGGGATAGATGCCGTGGTTGTTGCCGACCGTGCAGTTCTGCGCGAATCGGAAATACTCGCCATATTTTGCCCGCCCCAGCACGGTGCCGACCGGGTGGTCGAGCATGAACACATGCGGCAGTTCGATCGCGTGATAGAGATCGAGCCCGTTCAACGCCTTATTGAGATAGTAGATGCGGTCGGCGAGCAATGAGTCGGGGCCGTCGTGATCCACGGCCTCGCGCGAGAGAAAGTACAGGAAAATGCAGTACTGGCCGGAATGGAATGGATTGAAGTAAGCTTCACCGTCTCTTTTGTAGTACTTGTCGTCCGTGCGTTCGAAGCAGTACTCGACGCGATCGAGCGCATTCGAAACGGCGCGATCGAGCAAGGGCCGTTCATTCGGCGAAAGCAGGAACAGCGAGTGGATTTGGCGGGCAACCATTCCCACCAGATCGGCGCGATCGATGGACAGCTTCATGCCGCTTGTCATTTCGGCTGTACGTGGCGCAAACGACCCAAAATCGCAGTTACGCGCGACACATTCCGTGCCTGAAATCGAGTCGGCGCGGACCGGGGGCCGAGTCGAGCGCCGCGACGACGCCGTTCATTGCACCCGCGAATGGGGAGCGAACATGATTGAATACTGCCCGGAGAGCGGAACGGTGAGATCTTCCGGATGGTACAACATCATGCGCCCCTCCAACGGACCTTGGCGCGCGCAAGCGGTCTTGATAGGCGCGATCGACCAGCTCTCGCGCGTCCATGGCGTCACATGCTCCCGCCCGAATGGCGGGGCGACGGCAACGGCCGCCCGTTGCTACGTTGCCCTCGTGAAAACGGCGCAACCAGGCGGTTAGAGAAGCGCAACGGAATGCCGTGGCGCTGAAACCGGCCCATGCCGCGAATCGGGCCGCGACCATCTTGCCGGCGATTTCCCGGTCGATAAGCAGGTCGTCGCAGGTGGTGGGGACGAGAACGTCCGCCCCGGCTTTGCGCGCCACGCGCAAAAAGCGCCGGAGCACATCGCTTGCGGAGCCCCGATATAGCGACGTGGTTGCCGCCGCGAGAACGAGGCCGGCGATGGCGCCATCGGCACCTTTCTCGGCTGCCCGATCGATCGCATGCGCATCGGCCGCATCGCGCTGGCGCGCCGTTCCCGCGTCATCGATCGATCGTGCCAAGAAACAGCGACCGGAATGGCTCGGGATCGACGCGATCCGGCGCACCAAGAATGGCGTCGCCAAGCGCGTCGGCGCTCACGTCGGGGAGACCGCGCTCGTCGTAGACAACGGGGACGCGCGCGCAGCGGCGATCCAGCATTGCTTCGACGTCGTCTGCGAAAAACTTGATTCCGTAGTCCAGCATCACGATCGGGCGATCGGAACAAAGCGCCATCGTGAATGTCGTGGTGACGACGTGATCGAAGAGAATTACGTCGGCTTCCGGCAGCAAGTCGTCATACGACCGACCCTCGCAAGGATGAAGCGCGACAAGCGGATTGGCGCTGCCGCCCCGAAGTCCTTCAGGGTGCGGACGCAGAAGAAGCTGCACGGGAAGCGATTTGAGGATTCCCACGACGCGCTTCTGCAGCTCGAATCCGGGCGCGTCCGGGAGAATCGGCGGGAACATGCCGCGGGGGCCGACGAATGGCGGCGTGCCGTACAAGACGCGGCGCGTGCGCGCGTGTACGCGCGGGCGCAGCGCCGGGCGATAGGTAGGATCGCCGTGCCCACCCCTCACCAACGGCCGTGGCGGAAATGCGCGCGCGCCTTCGGAGCGGCGAAACCGGCTGGCAAGGGCCTCGGTCGGAAGTACGAACGTCGACGTGCCGACGAACTCGCTGAATGCCGACGTGGCATGATCGCGTCTGAAGCCGAATTCTCCACCGTGCTCGAAGCGCGTTACGGTGCCGCCGCGCCGAAGGATCTCGATCCCCAGAACGCGCGCCGGCCAATAGCCGGCGCTGCCGGACCAGATATTCATCGGCAATCTTTCGATG
>CAZUYG010000474.1:0-3710 GCA_964624265.1 uncultured Candidatus Odyssella sp. | reverse complement strand
GCGGGGCGGCGCCCCCCCGCCGCGCCCCGCCCCCCGGGCCGCCGGAGTTGCGCGGCCATAGGGGAGGAGGACCTGGCCGCGCTGGGCACACACTGTCCGGAGGGCCGGAAATTCGGGCGAATCGGCGTTCAGCACCGCGCCGCCGCCATTCGGCAGCAATTCGCCGAACAGCCGCGTCTTGGCGGCGCGGTAGGATTCGATCGTCGCGTGATAGTCGAGGTGATCGCGCGCGAGATTGGTGAAGCCGGCCGCCGAGAGCCTCACGCCGTCGAGGCGGAACTGGTCGAGGCCATGGCTCGAGGCTTCCATCGCGAGATGCGTGACGCCGGCCTTGGCGAGCGCCGCGAGATCGGCATGGAGCGCCACCGGATCGGGTGTCGTGAGCGCGCCGTAGCGGTCCACGCCGGCGCCGCGGATGCCGAGCGTGCCGATGCTCGCCGATTTCAGGCCGAGCTTGTCCCAGATCTGTTGGCAGTAGGAGGCCGTGGAGGTCTTGCCGCTGGTGCCGGTGACGGCGACGACGGTGGCCGGCTGCCGCTGATAGAAGCGCGCGGCCATCAACGCGAGGCGGCGGCGCGGATTGCGGTCGCGCACGAACGGGCCGGTCCCTTGCGTATCGGCGTCGGCAAGCACGGCGGCGGCGCCTTTGGCCAGCGCGTCGGCGATGTAGGCGCGGCCGTCGGCCTTGCTGCCGGGCAGCGCCGCGAACACATAACCCGGCGCCACCTTGCGCGAATCCGAGGTGATGCCGGCGATCTCCCGATCGAGCAGCGAAGGTTCGGAGGCGAGCCTCGGATCGTCGAGCAGGGCCGCCAGCTTCATCACCTCACTCCGTAGCCGCGCGCTCGAGGCGGGGCGCGGGCCGTGTCGCCGGCTTGACCGGCGTCTTGGCGGGCGCCTTGGACGGAGTCTTCGGCCCGGCTTTCTTCTCGTCGGGCAGTTCCGACGTGTTCTCGGCCGGGAGGACGCCGAGCAGCGGCGCCGCCTTCAGCACGACTTCGCGCACGACCGGGGCCGCCACCGCGCCGCCCGTGGCTTCCGGCGTTTCGGCGGTGGCCTTGGGTTCGTCGACCATGACCAGCACGACGTAGCGCGGCGCATTCATCGGGAACGCGGCGACGAACGAGGAAATGCGCGTGTTGCGGCGATAGCCCTTCTTGCCGGCGGATTTGTCAGCCGTGCCGGTCTTGCCGCCGATGAAATAGCCCGGCGCCTCGGCGCGCCGGCCGGTGCCCTTCTCGACGACGAGGCGCATCAGCTGGCGCATCTCGGCCGAAGTCTTGGCGCTGACCACCGGCACGTAGTCGATGCGCTCCTTGGGGTCGCGCTTGATCAGCGTGACCGGCGCGCGCTTGCCGTCGTTGACGATGCCGGCGACGGCCGCCGCGAGGTGCAGCGGCGTCACCGAGAGGCCGTGGCCGTAGGAAATCGTGATCGTGTTGAGCGGTTTCCAGTCGCGCGGATAGAGCGGCGCGCCGATCTCGGGCAATTCGATCGAGACGGGCTTCAGCATGCCGGCGCGGCCCATGAACGCGCGCTGGCGCGGCGTGCCGGCCTCCATCGCCATCTTCGCCGAGCCGATGTTCGACGAGAACTGGAAGATCTCGGTGACGGTGAGCGCGCGGCCCTTGCCGTGATAGTCGCTGATCGTGAACTTGCCCTGCTTCAGCGGGAAGCGCGCGTCGTACACTTTGGTCGGGGTCGCGATGCCCGAATCGAGCGCCATCGCGGTGTTCAGGATCTTGAACGTCGACCCCATCTCGTAGGTGCCGAGCGTCACGCGGTTGAAGCGGCCTTCTTCGCTCGCGCGGCCCGGCTCGTGCGGATCGAATTCGGGCAGCGAGACGAGAGCCACCACCTCGCCGGTACGGACATCGAGGATCGTGCCCATGCCGCCGATCGCGTGGTGACGCTTCACCGCCGCCGCGAGCTCCTCGCGCAGCACGTGCTGGACACGCAGGTCGATCGAAAGCTGGAGGCGCTCGCCGCGCTTCAGGCGCCCGTCGAACTGGCGCTCGACGCCGGCGATGCCGTGATTGTCGATGTCGGCGTAGCCCACGATGTGCGCGCCGAGGCTGCCGTGCGGATAGACGCGGCGGCGATCCTTGCGCGCGCCGATGCCGGGCAGGCCCTCGGCGATGACCTCCTGGTCCTCCTTCGGCGTCAGGTGGCGACGCAGCCACACGAACCGCTTGTCCGAAGGCTTGAGCTTCTCGGCGAGATCCTTCTTGTCGAGCTCGGGGAACAGTCGCACCAGGCGCGCGGCCGTGGAGGCCGGGTCCAAGATCATCTTCGGGTCGGCGTAGAGCGACCAGGTGATGAGATTGGTCGCCAGCAGCTCGCCCTTCGCGTCGGCGATTTCGCCGCGGAAGAATTCGCGGCCGGCATCGGGGTCGGCGGACGCCGCCCGGGCCACGCTGCGCTTCGAATCGGCCGGCGATTTCAGCAGCGTTACGTCCACGAGCCGCCCGCCGACCAGCGCGAAGGCGAGGAAGAACATTCCGCCCAGCACGAGCAGGCGCGTGCGCCCGGTTTCGATCGCCGCTCCGAGCGGCCCCTCGAAACGCGGTTGCCCGGGGCGGCATTGCGCCCCGGGCGAAAGCGGACGGCAGAGCTCGCGGATGCGGAACATCATCTCGATCGGAATCCGGGCTGCGGGGCAGGGTCACGCGACGTGGTGGCAAGGGCCGCGGTCTCGACCGGCGCGGCCTCGGCGAGGCGCTGCGCGAATCGCTCGAACGAGGCCATCTGGCGCTGGGCGACCGGATGCAGATCGAGCTTGGCGGCGGCGAGGCGGCGCAGGCGCTCGGGGTGATTGAGATAGCTCCACTCGGCGCGCAGCACCTGGATCGCCTCGCGCTCGTCTTCGATCGCGCGCTGGATCCGGGCGAGATCCTTCTCCTGGTCCTCGACCTGGGCCTTCAGGTTGTAGAGCCCGATCACGAGGCCGGCGAACACCAGAGGCCAGAGCATGCGTGTCACGCGCTTCATTCCTAGTCCCTCCTCGAACGTTCGTCGCGCGGCCAGGCGGGGGCCGCGGTGCGAATGGCGCTCCTCAAACGCGCCGAGCGGGCCCGGGGATTGGCCGCAATCTCGGCCGTCCCCGGGCCCACCGGGCGGCGCTGCGGAACTTCGAAACTCGGTGCCCGGGCGGCTTTCGTCTCGGGCAGATGGCGCGACGTGCGCGGCGTGTGGCCGCTGCGCGCGCGCAGGAAATTCTTGACGCGGCGATCCTCGAGCGAATGGAACGAGACGACCGCGAGGCGGCCGCCCGGCACCAGCACGCGCTCGGCGGCGGAAAGGCCGCGGTCGAGCTCGCCGAGCTCATCGTTCACCGCGATGCGCAGCGCCTGAAACGTTCGCGTGGCGGGATCGTGCGCGTCGCGCGAGGAGGGCAGCGCGCCACGCACGATCTCCGCCAGCGCCCCCGTCGTGGCGATCGTATCCCCCGTGCGGGCACGAACGATCGCCTTGGCAACCCGCTTGGCGTGGCGCTCTTCGCCATATTCCGAAATGATCTCGGTCAGTTCGCTCTCGCTGGCCGTCGCGACGAGGTCGGCCGCCGAAGGACCGGCCTTTTCCATGCGCATGTCGAGCGGGCCGTCGGCGCGGAACGAAAAGCCGCGCGCGCCCTGATCGAGCTGCATCGACGAGACGCCGAGATCGAGCGCCACGCCGTCCACGAGTTTCACGCCGCGCGCGGCGAGCAG
>CAZUYG010000473.1:0-3721 GCA_964624265.1 uncultured Candidatus Odyssella sp. | reverse complement strand
ACGCCGCGGCGCTCGCCGCCGGCCGCTCGAACGCCGATCAGGCGACCTCGGAAGCCAAGGCCAACATGGTCTTCAAGGCCAACTTTCCGAACGGCTTCATGGACGCGACCGTCACCGGCCCGACTTTCGTCTTCAACAACGCCGATCACACGGTGAAGGCCACCGCCACGGCCTCGATCCCCACCTACTTCGTGCACCTGATCGGCCAATACAATTTCACGGTCAGCGGCGAGACTGAAGTGAAGCGCAACGCGAACTCGCTCGAGATCGCGCTCGTGCTCGACATCACCGGCTCCATGTCGGGAAGCAAGATCACCGACCTCAAGGCCGCGGCCAAGGACATGATCGACACGGTCGTCTGGGACGACCAGAGCGAGTACTACTCGAAAGTCGCGATCATTCCGTATTCGAATTCCGTCAACGTCGGCTCCTACGCGGATCAAGTTCGCGGCGCCCCGCCGGCCAAGACCATCACCGGCGCCACCAAGGCGAATCCGGTCGTGATCACGTCCAACGGTCACGGCTTCGCCAATGGCGACAAGATCTTCATCAGCGGCGTCAAGGGCATGACGCAGATCAACAACAACCTGTCGAACTCGTCGACCGCCACGACGAGCCCGCAATATTGGGTCGTCACGAACAAGACGACGAACACGTTTCAGCTCTACCGCAGCGACGGCACGAAGGCGAATGGCTCGAGCTGGAACACATACACGTCAGCCGGCGCCATCGACTGCATGAAGGCGGGCTGCAAGTACAACTACTTCACGAGCGCTTCCGGCTCGACCAACATCTTCACGATCAGTTCGTGCGTCAGCGAGCGCACCGGCACGGAATCCTACACCGATGCGGCGCCGAACACGGACAATGTCGGCGACGTCTATCCGGCGAGCAACAACCCCTGCGTGACGCCGACGATCATGCCGCTTTCCCCTGACAAGGTGGCGCTGAAGGCGAAGGTCGACACGTTCTCGGTGGGCGGCTCGACGGCCGGCCAGGTCGGCATCGCCTGGGGCTGGTACATGATCTCGCCGAATTTCGCCTACCTGTGGCCGAGCGCCAGCCAGCCCGCCGCCTACGGCACGGAAGAACTGCTGAAGATCGCCGTGATCATGACCGACGGCGAGTTCAACACGTCGTACTGCAACGGCGTGATCGCGAAGAATGCCGGCTCGGGCAGCGGCAACGATTCGGACCACATCAACTGCAATGCCACCAACGGCAGCTCGTCCAGCCAGGCAGCGACGCTCTGCACCGAAATGAAGAAAAAGGGCATCATCATCTTCACGGTCGGCTTCGACCTCGATACCCAGACCGCGAAAGATCTGCTGAAGAACTGCGCCACAAGCGAGGCGTATGCCTATCTTGCGTCGGACGGCGCGGCCCTCAAGGACGCATTCCGCAGCATTGCCATCAACATCTCGCGGTTGCGCCTTTCGAAATGAGGCGCCGAGTTCGCGCCGTGGCCGCTCTTTCCGCGCGGGCGGAACTCTTCGCATTAGCCGTGCGTTAAAAGACAGCCGCTCTAATTTGCCGATCGGTCAGGATGAGTCGAGGGTTGTCGCAATGATCAAACACCTGCTCTCCGCCAATCGCCGCCGAGTCCCGGTGAAATATGCCATGCTGGCGGCCGGGCTCGCCGTGGCAAGCGTCGTCGGGCTCGAGGCCGCCGGCACCGCGCTGACGTCTTCCTATTCGGGTATCGGCGGCAAGCTCGCGCCGGCGGCGCATGGCGCTGCCGAAGTCGCGCCGGTTCGCGCGGCGGACTCTCCGGCGCTTCGCTAGGCTGCGGCCCGGAATGCCGGGCACGCCAGCGTCGCTTCCTTAACCGTTCCGAAAAAGCGTTTCTGCATTCGATTCCGCGACGCGGCGTTAAAGCGCGTCTGCGTTACTACGCGCGCCGGTTCGGCCTCCAGGGAGAGGGCTATGGCGCGCATCAGATTGATGGGGCGGATTTTCGCGGCGGCTGCCGCCAGACTTCGGCCGTTCGCGCGCGGCGCGCGCGGCGGCGTCGCCGTGTGGGGAGCGATCATGTTCGTCCCCCTGCTCGGCTTCATGGGCCTCGGCGTCGACGGGGCGCGCGGCTACCTGTTGCGGGCCCGGCTTTCGCAGGCGCTCGATTCGGCCGGCCTTGCCGCCGGCAAATGGTCGGCGAATACCGTCAAGGCCGAGGAAGAGGCCGTGATGACCTTCAGGGCCAACTTTCCGGAAGGTTATCTCGGCGCCGCCGTCGACGGACCGGCGATCGCGTTCAACGGCTTCAACGACGTCGTCACGGTCAGCGCCACGGCGGTGCTGCCCACCTATTTCGTCCATCTGCTCGGCGTTCCGACGTTCACCGTCGGCGCGAACACGGAGGTGATGCGCAAGACCGTCTACATGGACGTCGTGATGTCGCTCGACGTCTCCGGATCGATGGACGAGTACATCAGCGGCGTGAAGAAGATCGACGCCGCGCGAACCGCGGCGCAGACGCTGACCGATTCGCTGTTCGGCGCCAGCGAGACCAAGGAATTCCTCAAGATGGGGATGATCACGTGGAATTCGAACGCGCGCATCCTGCCGATCGGCGAAGCCTACAACGCCGCGAGCGTCACGTCGCAAACGGTCTCGAGCTACGGCAATCCCTATCGCAAGCCCGACGGCACCTACTACGGCGCCCCTTTTCCGACGGTGTCGAGCCTGAACCGGGTCTATTTCGCCAACGGCGTGCCGGTGCCGTTGATGACGGCGCCGCCTTCGAACTGGAAAGGCTGCGTGCTGCAGCGCTACACGCCGGACGCGGCGGCCAATGATGGCGACGCCGACATCGGGACCGGCACCTTCAACGGCAAGACCTACAAGGCGTGGCAGCCGGCGCCGAACAGCTTCCAGTGCCCGACCCAGGGCACGCGGCGCCTCACCAACGTCAAGGCGGACGTGAAAGCCGCGATCGACCTCGTCGTCAATCCGGGGAACAACACCAGCCTCGCCGTCGGCCTCGTCTGGGGCTGGCGACTGCTCGGCCAGACGGGTAGTCCGTTCTACGGCGACGGCACGCCGGAGCCTGCCGGTCCCGACAAAGAGCTCGTTCGCGCGCTGATCCTGATGACCGACGGCGCGAACACCCAGGCCACGGGCGACGCCTACAACAACTGGCTTTCGCCGGCGCAGCTCAACGGCCGCACGCAGGCGGTCGCGACGAAGATCAAGGAGACGGGCGTCATCATCTACGCGATCCAGTTCGGCTACAACGACGGGCCGCAGGAGGCGCTGATGAAATCCATCGCGAGCGGCCCGGGATCGCCCTACTACCAATATGCGCCGGATGGGCCCACGCTGCAGACGGTGTTCAAGGAAATCGGCAACCACCTCTCGAAGCTACGCCTGTCGAAATAGGCGCAAGGGGGAAGCTGCTCGCGGAGGAGCCGCTCCGGATCCGCCTCCGGAGCGGCTTTTCTTTGCCCGCAGGCGGCGGCGAGGCGCGCTTTCGCGCGCCGGACCGGCGTCATTCCAATGTGATGAGGTCCACGAGGCGAGGCTGGTCGAACGAGCGGTGATAGACCAGCGTCGATCCGATGACCTCGGGAAACACGAAGGGCGTGTAGGTCGCATACACTTCGACGGCGACGATCGTGTCGCCCTGCTTCATCGTGACGCCGGTCGGCATCGTGGCGAGGCCGCCCTCGGTCCCGAGCTTGCTGACCTCGCCGATCGTTCCGCCGCCGGTGCGCTGCCACTG
>CAZUYG010000472.1:0-3729 GCA_964624265.1 uncultured Candidatus Odyssella sp. | reverse complement strand
CGCTGAACGCCCTGCGCAGCTTCGAGGCCGCGGCGCGTCACCTGAGTTTCGTGCGCGCCGCGGCGGAGCTCGGGGTGACGCCGGGCGCCGTCAGCCATCAGGTGCGCCAGCTCGAGGCATGGCTCGGTCACGCGTTGTTCGAGCGGCGGGCGAAAGGCGTGGCGCTGACGGCGCTGGGTCGCGACTATGGATCGCGGCTCCGCGCCATCTTCGACCAGATCGCCGCCGCGACGCGCGGCGCACGCCGGCCTGCGGCACCGCCGCGCGTCGTGCTCCGCTGCCAATACTCGCTCGCCGCGAAATGGCTGGCGCCGCGCCTCGCGGCCTTCCGCGCCGCGCATCCGGACATCGAATTGCGGATCCTTGCGCGCCGCTACCACCCGGATCCGCGGGCGGAGGGCGCGGATCTCGCGATCTATTACAGCCGCGGCCCGCTGCCCGGCATCCGCCAGGACCGGCTGTTCGCCGGCAAGATCGTCGTGGTCGCGGCACCCGCGCTGGCGGAAACCCTGCCGCGCCGGCCGCGGCCGGCCGATCTGCTCGAGCGGCCGCTGCGGCACACGTGGACGGCCGACCGCGGCTGGAGCGAGCCCGACTGGGCGACATGGTTCGCGGCCGCCGGAATCGAGCTGCCGGGGCCGCCGCCGGGGCTCGGTTTCAACCTCGCGCATCTGACGCTGGAGGCGTGCCTGGCCGGCGCCGGCTTCGCGCTGATCCACGAATTGTTCGCGCGCCCGCACCTCGAGCGCGGGGAACTGGTGCGGCCGCTGGCGCAAGCCCTGCCCGCGCCGCACGCCTATGCGCTGCTGGCCCCGGCCGCGGCGCTGAAGCGCGAGGAAGTGCAGCGCGTCCACGACTGGCTGCTGGCCCAGGCGGACGCGCAAGGCGAGCCGCGCGCCCGGCGCAAGGCGGCCCGGCGCGCCGGCAAGGCTTGAGCTAGATCAAAGCGAATGCACGGGGTCCGCGGCATCTTCGCGCGGACACAAACGAGCTCGCCTGCCAATGCGCCCGGTCACCGACCACGCCGAAGTCTCCATCGATTTCCCCGAGAAGGCCTATATCGGCACCTTCGGACACACGGCCACGTTCGCGGCCACCGCGGCGCCGGGCGGCGTGGAGCTGAAGCTCGCCCACGGCGGAACGGCGAAGCGCAGCGTCGACGTGCATCTGCACTGGTATCTGTTCGCCGACATCCTCGACGAAATCGCGGCCTCGCTCGAAGGCCGCACCGGCCTCGTCGACGAAGCGCATCGCACGGCGCTCGCGGAATCCGTCAAACGCATGGCCGCGGCGCTGGCCGCGTCCGGTACCGCCCCGGAACCGAGCCGATAGGAGATCGAAATGCTTGCCCGCGAGATCATGACGCCCAATCCCGTGTCCGTGCCGGCGTCGATGCCGGTCGAGGACTGCGCGCGGCTGCTGCTGGAAAAGCGCATCAGCGCCGTTCCCGTGGTCGACGCCGCCAACGGCGTGATCGGCATCGTCAGCGAAGGCGACCTGATCCGCCGGCGCGAAGCCGGCACCCAGCGCCGCTATTCGTGGTGGCTCGAGCTGGTCTCCGACCCGCAGACGATGGCCCGCGATTTCGTCAAGAGCGGCGGCCACAAGGTCAGCGACGTGATGACGAGGCAGGTGGTTTCGATCACCGAAGACATGCCGCTCGCGGCGATCGCCGGCATCCTCGAGAAGCGCCACATCAAGCGCGTGCCGGTCATGCGCGACGGCAAGCTCGTCGGCATCGTCTCGCGGGCCGATCTCGTGCGCGCGCTGCTGGCGAGCCGCACCGCGCCCGCCGCCGCCGCCACGGCCAGCGACGCCGACATCCGCGATCATTTCCTGGCCCGCCTCGACAAGGAGCCGTGGGGCCCGCGCGCCTACGTCAACATCATCGTCAACGAGGGCAAGGTGGAGCTTTGGGGCTTCGCCGGTTCGCCCGACGAGGCGCGCGCCATCGGCCTGCTTGCCGAAGACGTTCCGGGCGTGCGCAGCGTGGTTAACAACGTACGCGTCGGCGAACACGCCAAGTATCTGTTTTAGCGAGGATTGGTCCCGGGTATCTCCCTCACCCTGTCGGACCTGAACTGCCGGTCCCGCTGCCCGCGGGGCCGGCGATTTTTTTGCCCGGAATGCGGAGCCTACGGTCGTCCGTTCGGCCTAGTCCCTGAAGCGGAATTTACGTTTCGCCCGGAATCGGCGACACCAGCGCCCGTCAACGTGCGCCGTGCTCGTTCGTGACCGACAGGCGCGCCGAGGGAAAAGTTCCGATCATGGCCAGCCGAGACCATCGCGCCGCGAAGCGTGCCGCCGCGAGGCGCCCGACCGCGCGGGACATCATGACCCGGGATCCGGTTTGCGTCGCCGAAAAGACGCCGCTCGCCGACTGCGCGCGGCTGATGCGCGAAAAAGGCCTGAGCGGGCTCCCCGTGGTCAATGGCGCGCGCGAAATCATCGGCTTCCTCAGCGACGGCGACCTGCTACGGTCCGCTGCCGGCGACAGCCAGCCCAAAGTTGAACACTGGATGGATCTGCTCGGGGCGCCGGACGCGGCGGCGGGCGCGATCGCGGGCCTCGCCGGCCGCTGCGCCGCGGACGCCATGACGGCGCGCGTCATCTGCGTGCGGCCCGACATGGCGCTCACCGAGGTGGCCACGATCCTCGACGAGTGGCGCATCAAGCGCGTCCCGGTGATTGCCGAAGGCCGCATCGTCGGCATCGTCGCGCGCGGCGACATGGTGCGCACCATGCGCGATGCGCGCCGGCTGCGGCCCGAGATCGCGGCTTCCGACCGCTCGATCCGCGACAGCCTCGTCTCGCATCTCGAGCAGCTCACGTGGCTCACGGGCGGCGGCGGCGTGCAGGTGACCGTGAGCGACGGCACGGTGATCCTGTGCGGCTACGCGGCCTCGAGCGAGGAAGTGCTCGCGATCGAATACGTGGCCGAAACCGTGCCCGGCGTGCGCTTCGTGGAGAACTATCTGCGCGCCGGACAGCAGGGCAATTACCGGAACTGAGGCTCCGTCCGTCCGTCCGATCTCACGCTATCGTTCCGACGGCACTCCCTCGCCAATTGGAACGTAGCTGGCCGGTTCCCGTGTGACGGCACGGGAGCCGGTTCTTCTTCCGCGTCGCCGCGGCAGGAACGACACGGCGGCCGGCCCGTGGACGCACCCCGCCCCCGTCAATCCGCCCACGGCATCGGCGCCTCGTTCAGGCCCCAATACACGCTCTTCTGGCGCATGTAGTTGCGGATGCCGAGGCGGCCCTTCTCCACGCCGATGCCGCTGTCCTTGCGGCCGGCGAAGGGCGTCGCGATGCTGAACAGCTTGTAGGTGTTGACCCACACCGTGCCGGCCTCGAGCCGGCGGCCGATCCGCCAGGCGCGGCGGTAGTCGCGCGTCCAGATGCCCGACGCGAGGCCGTAGATCGAATCGTTCGCCTGCGCGATCAGATCCGCTTCGTCCTTGAACGGGATCGCGACCAGCACCGGGCCGAAAATCTCCTCCTGCGCGATGCGCGCGCCGTTGCCGAGGCCGGAAATGATCGTCGGCAGCAGGTAGTTTCCCTTGGCGTAAATGGGGCCGCTCGGCCGCTCCCCGCCGCACAGCACCGTTCCGCCGTCCTTGCGGCCGGCCTCGATGTAGGACTCGATCGAAGCGCGGTGCTCGGGCGTGATCTGCGGGCCGATCTGCGTCGTCTCGGACTCGGGATCGCCGATGCGCAGCGTCTTCG
>CAZUYG010000471.1:0-3732 GCA_964624265.1 uncultured Candidatus Odyssella sp. | reverse complement strand
CGCGAATCGCGCGGCCGAGCTTGCCGTTCACGATCTCGTAGCCGCAGACGATTCCGAACATGAACTCGGAGGTGAGATCGGCCTGCCCGTTCGACGACCGCTTGAGGTAGTAGCCGCGCTCGACCGCGCCGATCATGTCGTCGAGCTTGTCCGTGCCCGGCATGATGCAGGTGCTGCGCATGCGGACGATCGGCTCGTCGGCGAAGGTGAAGGCGCGGGCATTGCCGGTGGGCTCGGCTTCGAGCTCCTGCGCCATCGCCTTGTTGTTGAGATAGCTGCGCAGGATGCCCTTCTCGATGATGGCCACGTCGCGGCAGGGCGTGCCCTCGTCGTCGACGTGGATCGCGATGGTGCTGCCGCCGTCGAAGCCGCGGCCGCCCTGGTCCATCAGCGTGATCTTCTCGGAGGCGACCTGCTGGCCGATGCGCCCGCCCGCGATCGAGCCGGCGAGCACGAGATCGGCCTCGCAGGTGTGCCCGATCGCCTCGTGGGCGAGGATGCCGGCGAGGTCGGAGTCGAGCACGACGTCGTGGAACCCCGCCTCGGGAAAGACGCCCTCGGCCTTGCGGCGAAGATCCTCGTAGAGTTGCCCGATGGCCGCGTCGGCGCCCGCGAGCAGATCGCCGTGGTCCTCGAACTCGCCGAATCCGCCGAGCAGGTGTCCGAGCTGGACCGGTCCGTCGGCGCCCTGAACGGCCATGCGCACGACCAGCACGACGCGCGGGCTGGCGGAGAACGTGCGCGCCCCCTCGGTGGTGGCGAGGGCCTTCTCGATCGAGAGCTCCTGCAGCACCAGATCGACGTTGAGCAGGTTCGGGTATTTCGCGCGGATGCGTGCATCGAGCTGCCGCAGCAGATCGAGGCGCACCGCAGCCGGCTGCTTCGCCCGCTTCGAGCGATAGTCGTAGATGCCCTCGCCGGGCGGCGTCTTCGGCAGCGGGCGGTCGGTGTAGGCCGCGTGGCGGCCGAGCGCGTCGGCATTGGCACGGGCGTCGCGCAGCACGCGCGCGAGCGCAGCGTCGTCTTCCGCCGGCAGGGCGGCGAAGCCGAAGCTGCCCAGCGCATGGCAGCGCGCCGAACAGCCGGCGAGCGTGCTGGTGCTGTTTTCGATCACCGTGCTCTGCCGCATCATCACGCTGCGCGACGTGTTGCGGTGCAGGCGCAGCTCGGCATAGCCGCCCACAGTGCCGACGAGTCGTTCGAGCCGATCGAGCATGCGCCGGTCTCCGGTCTGGCCGCGGGCGCCGGAGTGATAGCATCGCGGGCGCGCGCAGGCGAGCGGGCGGTATCGCCGGGCGCGAGCCCGGACCGCGCGGACGATGAAATCTGTGTCACCCCGCCCGCCGGAGGACCGGCTATAAAGCGGTGACGCGTGCCGTCGCCCGGCTGCGCGGCTTCCGCAATCCGGTGGCAAGAACGCGATGAAAGACGCGGCCCATCCCGAACGCCGAAGCGGTGGCGGCGTCCCGCTGCCGGCGGCCTCGCTGTTGCTGCTCCTGCCCGCCTTCTTCGTCTATCTGGCCGAGCGCCTCGGGCACGGCCGCGCGGGAATCGTCTACAACAGCGATCTCCTTTACCCCTATCTGCTGGTCCAAGACCTGCTGCGCGATCCGGGGGCCTGGAGCGGGTGGTACCACTCGCCGGCGCTTTACGCCTTTCCCGACTGGTTCATGGCCGCCGCGGTCATGGCGCTGCCGGTTCCGCCGGTGTGGTGGCCGCTGCTTTATGGGCCGGCGATCCTGGCGCTCTATTGCGTCGCCGGCGGCATGGTGCTCGCCAATGCCGGTATCGCGCGCACGAGCGCCGGGGCCTGGGCGATGGCCGCCGCCGCGCTCGCGGCCGGCGCCGGCGCGGCGGCCGGCCTCGGCGCGACGGTTTCGACCATGATGACGGCGAGCCTGGCGGCGCCCAACATCCACACCGGCGCGATTCTCTCCGCGCTCTTGTCGGTGGCGCTGCTGCTCCGGGTTCTGCACGGACCGCCGCGCCGCGCCGCGCCGGCGGCATTGGCCGCGCTCGTCGCCGTGTCGAGCTTCTCCGATCCGATCTTCATGGTCTGGTTTGTCGGGCCGGCCGCGATCGCCGCGGCCCTGCACGCCTATGCCCGCCGCGAGCGCCGCGGCTGGTACGGCGCGCTGATCGTCTTGGGCACCGGCGCCGCGGGACTGGCGATCGGCCTCGGCATCAATCCCGTCTGGATCAAATATGCCGAAACCGGCCGCGCCAGCGGCGGAAATGCCTACGCCGCCTTCGCCGAATTTGCGCGATCGATCGCCGAGAGTGGCGACATCGTGACGATTGCCGTCGCCGGCCTGAGTCTGCTCGCGATTGCGCGCGGTGCCGCCGTGGTTCTCCGCGTCGCGAGACGGCGGGGCCTCGGGCAGGCCGAATTCCTCGATCTCATTCTGGCGGGAATCGTTGCGGCGACGATTCTGGCGCCGCTGGTCTCGAATTCGTTCAAGGTTCCCGCCCATTTCCGGCTGTTCCTGATCCTGATGCCGGTGGCGGCACTTGGCGTCGCCCGTCTCCTGCTGCGTTTGTTGCCCGCCGACGGCCGAAGGGCCTGGCTGGCACCCGGCTTCGCCCTGCTCGTGGCCGCCGCGCTCACCTATCCGGCGATCACGCGGCTGCCGCAGGTGCTCGCGGCACCGGCGCTTCTCCAGCGATGCATCGAGGCCAACGGCCGTACCACGGGCCTGGCCGACTACTGGACCGCCAAGCTCGTGATGTTCACCAGCGGCCTGCGCCTCCACGTCATTCAGGTCATCGCCGGCGGCCAGCGCTTCCCCTGGATCTACAAGGAGCGGTGGTTCACGCACCGGGCCGACGACGACAGTCCGGCCCGTCCGGATTTCATCGTTCCGACGCGGCTCGACGCCGCAGCGCTGCGCGCCCGTTTTGGCCCACCCGCGCGCGAAGTGGCTTGCGGCGGCCAATCGCTCTGGCTCTACGACGCGCCGCTGCCGCTGCCCAAATGAGCGACAAACGCCCCGGCGCATTGCTGCACCGGGGCGCTGTCGCGAGGCCGGTATGCCCGGCCTACTGGTTCTTGGGAGCCGGCGTGTCGGGCTTGGGCGCCGGTTCGTCCTTCTTCATGTCGGACTTGGGCGGCTCGGCGCGGCTCGGCGGCGCGCCCGGCGCCGTGGACGGCGGCGAGCTGCGCTCGCGATCCGCCTTGGCGGGAACCGGGTTCCACTTGCCGTCCTCGAAAGCCAGCTTCGGCAGCGCCTTCACCTGATCCTCGGAGAGATCGAGCACGACCGTATCCATGTCGGCCGTGATCCGGACCTGCGCAAAGTCGACGTGGTGGTAATCGGTGCCCATGCCGAGCACGCCGCCGCGGGCGACGACGATCGCCGTGATCTTGCCGTCGGCGATCAGGATGTCCTTCACCGAACCGATCTTCACGTCTTCCGTGTTGCGGACCTCGGTGCCGATCAGCGCATCGCCGCTGACGGCGACCTGCGGCGCCGGCGTTGCGGCGGCGAGACGCGCCTTGCGCTCCTGCGCCGCCTTGTCGGGCGCGCGGTCGGTCTGCGTCGCGGGCGGCTTGGTTCCGGGCGCACCCGGCGGCATGCGGTCCTGCGCGAAACTCGGCGCGGCGACCGCGAGGGCGAGCGCGGCCGCGCTCAACATCATCGATTTTTTCATATCGAACTCCTTGATCGGTTGAAATTTCCCCGGCTGCCCGAAAAACGGCCCACCGTTGCCCGCGGTTCCCGCCGTCGCGGG
>CAZUYG010000470.1:0-3747 GCA_964624265.1 uncultured Candidatus Odyssella sp. | reverse complement strand
GGCGTGGATCACGGGCCAGACGATCCTTGCGGACGGCGGGCTGAATTTCATCTAGCGCACGCGGGAAGCGCAGGCGCGCGCCGTGTCGGCAGGCATTCGTCACCTGCAGAATAAAAAAAGAGGGGCGCAACCGGGCGCCCCTCTTTCCGATATTTTCGTGTGGGATCGGGGCGCGCGTAGCGCGCCCCGACGATGGAGCGGCCCTACTCCACGAACTGGTTCGTGAAGAGATCCTCCACCTTCGAGCCCGAGGGGATGATCTTCTCCTTGATGTAGAAGTCCTGCACCGTGGCCATGCGCGCGGCGTCGAACATGCCGAGCTTCGGCTGGCCGGGATAGACGAAGTCCGCGTAATACTTGAACGCGTACTCGACCGCGGCTTCCTTGCCCTTCCACGCCGGCTCGATCGCCGCGAACTCCGCCGCCGCCTTCTTGGGATCGTCCATGATGTCTTTCATGCCCTTCAAGGCCGCGCGGACGAACTTCTTCACCATCTCCGGCTTTTCCTTGATCGCCTTGTCGCTGGCGCCGATCGCCTGCGTCATGCTCGGGAAATAGTCGAAGCTCTGGATGATCTTCACCTTCGTGCCGGTGGCGGTGATCAGCGGAATCCAGTCGGGCACGCAGGCGCAGGCGACGGCCTTGCCCTGGGCCACGAGCTGCCACACGCCGACCGGGCCGGCGGCCTGCGCGTTCACGTCCTTGATCGTGAGTCCGACTCGCGCGAGCACGCCCTGCAGCACGTAGTAGGTCGTGTCCTGGAACGCCATCACGCTGACGTCCTTGCCCTTGAGCTGCTTCGGCTCGGTAATTCCCGAATCCTCGCGCACGACGAGCTGCATGAAACCGCGCCCGCCGAACAGTGCGACGCCCTTCATGGGGATACCCTGCGGGCGCACGAGGATCGGCCCGTCGCCGAGGATTCCGCCGAGCGGCGCGTTGCCCGCGCCGACCTGCTTCGCGACGTCGACGCCGCCCTTGGCGACCTGGAACTCCACGTCGAGCCCCTCGGCCTTGAAATAACCCTTGCCCTGCGCGAGGCGGATCGGCCCGAAGGCCGGCAGCATCGGCGGCGCCGGAAAGAGATACGTGACCTTTTCCTGGGCCACGGCGGTTCCGCCGCCTGCGGCGAAGCCGCCGACGGCGAGCGCGGAGATGAGTAGCGAAAGCGTTCGTTTCATCGCGGCCTCCCTGGCCTATTGGCGCCGCGTTTAACCCATGAAACCCGCTGCGTGCGCCTCGCCGCATCATAATGCAAATGACGGGCCGGGCGAGAAGAACGTTGGGCGCTACTCGGCCGCGGCGAGATTCGCGGCGACGGAAGCGGCGGCGGCGAAGCGCTCGGCCGGCAGCATCGCGGTGATGACCGTCCCGCGGCCGGGCCGGCTGCGCAGCTTGAGGCGTCCGCCGTGGCTTTCGACCAGGGCCTTGGCGATCGACAGCCCGAGGCCGGTGCCCTGGTGGCGGCGCGTCATGTGATTGTCGACCTGGCCGAACGGCGCCAGCGCCGTCGGAATGTCCTCGGGCCGGATTCCGATGCCGGTATCGGCGATCGCGATGTGCAGGCGACCGCCGCCGTCGCGCCGCGCGCGCACGCGGATACGCCCGCCGGCCGGCGTGAACTTGATCGAATTCGAAAGCGCATTGATCAGCACCTGCTTGAGCGCGCGTTCGTCGGCCATGATCGGCGGCATCTGCGGCGCATCGACCTTGATGTCGAGCCGCGCCGCCTCCTCGCGGCCGCGGAACAGCCGCATCACGCCGTCGAACATGCGGCGCAGGTCCACCGGCTCCTCGTGCAATTCCCACTTGCCCGCCTCGATCTTGGAGAGATCGAGAATGTCGTTGATGAGCTTCAAGAGATGCCGCGCCGCGCCGAGCATGTCGCCGACATAGCTCTGATAGCGCGGGTGGCCGAGCGCGCCGAACAGCTCGCCGTGCATGATCTCGGAGAACCCGATGATCGCGTTGAGCGGCGTGCGCAGCTCGTGGCTCATGTTGGCGAGGAAGACCGATTTCGCGGCGTTGGCGGCCGCGGCCTCGTCGCGCGCCAGGATCACCTGCTGCATCAGGCGCTGCAGTTCGTCGCGTTGTTCCTGGAGCTGGCGCTGCATCGACTCGAGCTCGCGCACGCGCTTTGCCAGCTCGGCCTCGCTGAAGCGCAGCGCCTGCTCGCGCCGCATCGCGTCGGTCACGTCGGTGCGCAGGCCGACGATGCCGCCTTCCGAGGTGCGCCGTTCCGCGTAGCGCAGCCAGCGCCCGTCGCGATAGGGCTGGACCACGGGATCGGCCGGATTCCGGTGCCGCCGGACACGCTCCTCGAAATAGGATTCCTCGCGGCCCCTTGCTTCGGGGAATACGCCCGCCGCGATGCCGGCGCGCAGGATCTCCTCGAAATGGCTGCCGACTTCGATCGCCCGCGGCACCCCGGCGAACATTTGGGCATACGCGCTGTTGGTGAGCACGAGGCGGTCGTCGGCCCCCCACAGGACGAATGCATCCGACATGCTTTCGACCGCGTCGATCAAACGCTTTTCGGCGCGCTTCAGGGCCGTCACGTCGGTGAAAATCGAGACGTGCCCGCCTTCCGGCGTCGCTTTCCGACGAATCAGCAGGATGCGGCCATCGCCCAGAATCCGCTCGTATTCCGCGCCGTGCTCGACATGCGTTTCGAGCACATTCTTGCGAATCCACGCTTCGCGGTCCGGCGCTGCCGACGCCTCGGGCATTACCCCGGCGTCGATCGCACTGCGGACGAGCTGCTCGCGCGTCCAGCCGATGATGGAGGGCCATGCTTTGAGGTGCGGATAGAGATCGACGTAGCGAAGATTGTGCAGGATCACGCGGTCGTCCGGCCCGAACAGCACGAAGCCGTCATCCATCGCCTCGATCGCGGCAGCCATGCGCTGCTCGGCGCGCTTGACCGCGGTGATGTCGGTGGTGATGGCGACGCGGCTGCCGTCGGCCGCGATCTGCGTACGGATGAGATAGGTTCGTCCGTCCGTCGTCTCTCGCTCGAATTCGGTCGAACCCATCTCGCGCACGAATTCGAGCTGATCCTGGGCCCACTTGTCGCTTCCGCCCGCGTCCGCCACGCCCTGGAACGCGCCCGATTCGGCATGATGCCGCATCAGCTCGCCGCGCGCGCGGCCTGCCAGCGGCTCGAGGTCGCGCAGGTGAGGATACTGCTCGAACAGGCGCCGATTGTGCAGGACGACGCGCTCGTCGGGGTCGTAGAGCACGAAGCCGTCTTCCATCGCTTCGATCGCGCCGACGAGACGCAGCTCGGCGCGCTTCAGCGCAGTGATGTCGGACAGAATGACGACGCAGCTTCCGTTCCGCATCGGATATTTCCGCGCGAGCAGAGTCCGGCCGTCGCTGAGCCGCCGCTCGATCGAGGCCTGCCCGTCCGAGCGCAGCGCGTCCATCCAGCTTGCCAGCGCCCCCTTGCCGCCCCGGCGGAACTCGTCGTCGCTCGAAAAGAAGCCGCGCGCGAGTCCTTCGCGCATCAGATCCTGGTAGGTGAGGCCGACGGCCGAACCGGCGGCGCCCATGTCGGGGATGTAATCGAGAAAACGGCGATTGTGGCGCACGACGCGGAGATCCGAATCGTAGAGCACGTAGCCATCGGCGAGAGCCTCGATGCTGTCGCTCAACACCTCTTCCGCGCCGCGCGCACGTTCCTCGGCGAGAACGCCGTCGCAGAACGAGCGATAGCCGTTGCGCAACATGAACACGAGGGCGCCG
>CAZUYG010000469.1:0-3753 GCA_964624265.1 uncultured Candidatus Odyssella sp. | reverse complement strand
CTGCGCGAGCCGCCGGTCGCACGCCCCGCCGCCCGCGCGGCCGAGGCGCCGCGCGCGGAAGCGCCGCGTGCCGAGGCCGTGCGCGCCGAGCCGGAATACGAGGCAGTGCCGCCCTCGGCGATCGCGCAGGCAATCACCGATGCCTATGCCGAACCGGCCGCGGAGCAGCCCGACATGTTCGCCCCGACGGCGGTCGAGGCGCCGCGCCAGCCGCCGATGTCGACCGAGCGTCCGCGCCCGGTTCCGGCACCCGCTCCGGCGCCGCGCTTCGAGGCGCGCCAGCCGGAGGCGCCGGCCCGCGCGCGCGTCGTGGCCCATGTCGACGACATCGACCCGCAGCGCAGCACGCCGGAGCGCACCATGCGCACCGGCGAAGCGCGGATGGCCGAGCCGCAGCGCGATCCGCCCTCGCGGACGCACCGCCCCTCGATCTTCAACCTGTGGCGCGGCCGGCGCGGCGAGGAGGAAACCCTGCGCACGGCGCCCGAGGCCCCGGCCGTCCGCACGCGCGAGGAACGCGTTCGCGCCGCCGAGCCGCCGGCACCCACGCCGCTGCGCCCGGCACCGCAGCCGCAGGCCGAGCCCGCTCCGCGTGCGGCCGGGCCGACGATCGAAAACCAGGCCCGCCGCGCCAAGGAAGACGACGTGCTCGAAATACCGGCCTTCCTGCGCCGGCAGGCCAATTGAAGGGCCGATCAGGCTGGTCGAAAGTCACTAGGTGGAACTGGTAACACTCTGTAACAAACATTGATTTGAGCGGGTTAGCCCGTATTGCTAGTGAGTTGCTGGCAATACGGGCGCCCGCTCAATTATTTTTGGCTGCTATCCATAATATCGGGCCGCAGAAAGGCTCGGGATCCTCAGGGGACGAGACTGCAAGGCAAGGGACGGAAGACCGCGAGGGGGATCACTCAGGTTTTCCGTTGCATGTTCGGGAAGGACGTACGAGGACATGGATCGATTTGGGGACGGCGGCGGGAGTGCTTCCCGATTCGCGCAAGGTTTTGCGCGGCAGCGGACGCTTCGCCAGCGCATCGCCTGCACCGGCACCGGCCTTCACAGCGGCGCGAAGGTCAAGCTGACGCTTCTGCCGGCACCGGCTGATCACGGCATCGTCTTCCGCCGTCTCGACGTTCCCGCCGCCAAGGCCGACGTTCCCGCACGCTGGGATCATGTCGCCGACACCCGCATGTGCACGACCCTCGCCAATGCCCACGGCACGATCGTCGGCACGGTCGAGCACCTCGTGGCGGCGCTGGCGGGCTATGGCATCGACAATTGCCTCGTCGAACTCGACGGCCCGGAAGTGCCGATCATGGACGGCAGCGCCGAGCCTTTCGTGTTCCTGATCGAATGCGTCGGCGTCGAAGAGCAGGACGCGCCGCGCAAGGCGATCGAGATCCTGCGCGTCGTCAAGCAGGGCGACGAGCGCCACTACGCCACGCTGGCGCCCGCCGCCGGCACCAGCATTTCCTTCGAGATCGATTTCGAGAACGCCGTCGTCGCGCGGCAGCGCCTCTCGCTGAACCTCCGCGACGGCACGTTCCGCGAGGAACTGGCCCGCGCGCGCACCTTCGGCTTCGCGCACGAAGTGGAGCAGCTGCGGCGCATGGGCCTCGCCCGCGGCGGCTCGCTCGACAATGCGGTCGTCATCGCCGAAGACCGCATCCTCAACCGCGAGGGCCTGCGCTTCCCCGACGAGTTCGTGCGCCACAAGCTGCTCGACGCGGTGGGCGATCTCTACCTCGCCGGCGGCCCGATCGTCGGGCGCTTCCACGGCCACCGCGCCGGCCACGCGCTCAACAACCAGCTTCTGCGCACGCTGTTCGCAAATCAGGCGAATTGGCGCTGGACCACCATCAGCGACGAAAGCGCGGGCTTCGAAGCGCGCGAGCGCACGAGCCTTGCCGAGGTGCTGCGGGCGTCGTAGGGCCGGCGCGACGGGTTGGACGGTTTCCAGGGGCGGGTTTCAAACCCGCCCCTTTTGTTTTGTCCTCGCAGGAGCAGCGGTGCGCGGCCAAGAAGCCGCTCTTGACAGCGCGGTTTTAGTTCCTATAATGTTCTCAACACTGACGCCGTGCATCCATTGGTCGACTACCATCAATGATTGCAGACTTCGAAGGAAGACCGAACGCGCAAATGCCACTAGCTCTTCCCGAAGAGCCGAATGCGTTCGAGCGCAGGCACTGCGAAACGTTCGCGCGCGTGACGCGCGTCGCGATTGCATGCGTTTGTACGATCGGGCTGGCGGCCTGCGAAATTCTGTGGCCGCCGGCCGAGGGCGGCGATTCCTACGTGCAAGGAAACGTGTTCGACGACGCGATATGGTTGACGATCGGCGGCAGCGAAGCCGTCGCCCGCCAGTTGCCGGAGAATATCGCCGCGGCCTTGACCGAGAGGGCCAGCGTGGAAACGGTCGTGGCGCTGCTTCGCAGGCACGGCGCGCAGTGTGAGCAGCATGGACGGCGTGCGGTTTGCCTCCATCGGAAGGCGCGGCTGAGCGGGAAGATGACGGCGACGTTCCTCCAACACTATGAGTTCGAAGTGACGATTCTGCCCCGGAAATCGGGAAAAACCGCTCTCACGGCCTGCGTGGTGGTGAAATATCGCGAGTGCGTGGACAAGGAACTATGAGCAACGGAGAATTCGATGTCCGAGTATCGCATTGAGTTTCGCAGCTACAACGTCGGCGCCGACGGCATGCTCGGTGCGACAGGAACCGGCGCAGCCCACAACTTCCTGGCGCTCGTCGAAGTGCTTCCAGGCGGAACCACGCGGCGCATCGCCGAACTCCACGGCGAATCGATCGATCCCAAAACGAAGAAGCTCATTCCTTTCGATGCGACCGGCCGCGGCCGCCTCGAAATGCAGCGTTACGACGTCGAGTCTCACTACTACGCCGACAGCGAGAACCACCCGAAGTACATTCTCTCTCGCGGCTCCGAGAAAGAAGCCCGCGAGCGGTTTGCCTGGGCCGAGAAAGAGGGGCAATGGATTAACCAGCAGAACTTTCGATACGACTGGCGCCGCCGCAACAGCAACTCGGTCGCGAACACGATCGCGCGCGCCGCGGGTTTCAACGTCATGGGCCAACCCATTGACCGTGACGACGGCTCGCAATTGCCGGCGCCGGGGCGCGAACTCGACCTGCGCGACGAAGCCGGTCGGCCGCGCGATCCCGACGAGATCGTCTGGATGGAGCGCGTCAACGGATACGGCATGAAGGAGAAGCCCCAGCCTGCCCGGCCGCGCGAACGTCAATGGCCGTCTCTGAAGCCACCGGCGACTATTGCCCCCACGCAGGGCCAAGTGCCGGCGCCGGCCGAATCGACGGCCGCCTCCCATCGCCTCGGCTTCGAGAATGCGCGCAGGTTCGCCGCCGAGCACCGATTCGATCCACGCGCTGAGGCTGCGCTTTCTAAAGAACAAAACAGGATCATTTCGGGCTGGATCGAGCGCGCGCTGGCGCCGGCGATCTCTTACGCCGAATTGCCGGAGGGCCTCGCCGGCGACCTACTCGACCACGCTGCACGCCTCACGCCGCATGCGGCGAGCCTCGTGCTGCAGAAAGGCTTGAACCGGCTCGCCGGCCCAGCCGAGTTCGCCACGGCGGGGCCCGCGTTTGCCGACGGCGCCGCCAAGCGCGTGACCGAAGACGGCTGGATCGGCCCCAAAACTCTGGCGGCCGTGCGCAACCACGCGGCGGAAAGCGGTGTCGGCAAGGTTCGCGAAGCGGTGGCGCTGGCCGCTTTC
>CAZUYG010000468.1:0-3784 GCA_964624265.1 uncultured Candidatus Odyssella sp. | reverse complement strand
GGCAAGACGGAAGTCTATTTCGAGGCGGTGGCGGAAACGCTACGCGCCGGACGTCAGGCGCTGGTGCTCGTGCCCGAGATCGCGCTCACCGCGCAGTGGATCGAGCGCTTCGCGAAGCGCTTCGGCGCGCCGCCCGCGCTCTGGCATTCCGACGTGCGCGGGCGCGAGCGGCGGCTCGTCTGGCGCGCGGTCGCCGAGGGTCGCGTCAAGGCGGTGATCGGCGCGCGCTCGGCGCTGTTCCTGCCGTTCCCCGATCTCGGCCTCATCGTCGTCGACGAAGAGCACGACAGCTCGTTCAAGCAGGAAGACGGCGTCGTCTACCACGCGCGCGACATGGCGGTGGTGCGCGGGCATCTCGGCGGATTTCCCGTCGTCCTCGCCTCGGCGACGCCGGCGCTCGAGACGCTCGCCAATGTCGAGCGCGGGCGCTACCGCAAGCTCGAATTGCCCGAGCGCCACGGCGGCGCGACCTTGCCCGAGGTCACGCTCGTCGATCTGCGCCGCGCGCCGCCGCCGCCGCGCCGCTGGCTCTCGCCCGAACTCGCCGAGCGCCTCGGCGACACGCTCGAAGCCGGCGAGCAGGCGATGCTGTTCCTGAACCGCCGCGGCTATGCGCCGGTCACGGTCTGCCGCGCGTGCGGCACGAAACTGAACTGCCCGAACTGCAGCACCTGGCTGGTCGAACACCGCCTCGCCGGCAAGCTGCAATGCCATCACTGCGGCTACGGCGCGCCGCTGCCGAAATCCTGCGCGTCGTGCGGTGCCGAGGGCTCGCTGGTCGGCTGCGGTCCCGGTGTCGAGCGCCTTGCCGAGGAAGCGGCGCTGCTATTTCCCGAGGCGCGGCTGGCGATCATGGCGTCCGACACCGTGCACGGACCCGACGCCGCGCAGGAATTCGTGCGCCGCATGAAAGCGCGCGAGATCGATCTCGTGATCGGCACGCAGATCGTGGCGAAGGGCCACGATTTCCCGATGCTCACGCTGGTCGGCGTCGTCGACGCGGATCTTTCGCTCGGCGGCGGCGATCTGCGCGCGGCCGAGCGCACTTGGCAGCTGCTCGCGCAGGTCTCGGGCCGCGCCGGGCGCGCGGAGCGGCCGGGCCGCGTGCTGCTGCAAACCTACATGCCGGAGCATCCGGTGCTGCAGGCGCTCGCCGCCGGCGACCGCGCGCGCTTCCTCGCGGCCGAGATGGACGCGCGCCGTGCGGCCGGCTATCCGCCCTATGGAAGGCTCGCGGCGCTCGTCGTCTCGGCGACGAAGCGCGACCTCGCCGAGCGCGCGGCGCGCGACCTCGCGCGCGCCTGGCCGGGCGGGGAGGGCGTGGAGATGTGGGGGCCGGCGCCGGCACCGCTGGCGCTGCTGCGCGGGCTCCACCGCTTCCGCCTGCTCGTGAAAGCGCGGAAAGACGTGGCGTTGCAGCCGCTGATCCGCCGCTGGCTCGCCGCCGCGAAACAGCCGGGCGCCGTGCGGATCAAGGTCGATATCGATCCCTACAGCTTTCTCTGACGCGTTACGGCTGCTTCGGTTCCGGCTCGGCCTGGCAGTCGCGCGTGACGCCTTTCATCGCCGCCGACAGGCGGGCGCTGGCCGGGGCGCCGCGCTTTTCGCCGGCCTGCTGCAGAACCGATTCCATCTGCGCGGAATCGCCCTCGACATGCCCCTGCACGAGGGTCGTGAAATCGTCGTAGTCCGCCGGCTCCAGGTGCGGGCCGGCAGCCGCCAGGAAACAGCGGCAGCGCCGTTCCTCGATCCCCCAATTCGTCTTGCACGCCTCGAGGAATCGCTGCGGGCCTTCGCCGGCGGCCGTGCGCAGGCCCGGCCGCGGCCCCGCGCCGTTCGGATCGCCGAAGGTCAGCGCAACCGCCACCACGGCGGCGGCCACAGCGAAGAAGCCGCCCGTGGCCATCAGCCCCAGCATCATCGCGCGGCGTTTCCCTCCGGCTGCGGAATGCGCCGGGCGCGCGGCAGCGCGCACGTCGCGCGCGGCCGGCGGCCGTTCGGCGGGCTGCGGGCGCGGCGTGGGCGGAGCGGGCGCTGCTTCGGGCGCCGTCGTGCGCGGGGCCGGCGGGCGGACCGGAGCGGGTTCGCCGGCCTGCGGCGGCGGCGGCGCGACCGGTTGAACGGGCGCGGAGTCAGCCGGTGCCGGCGGGGGCGGCGGCGAGGCGCGCGCGAGTCCGAGGGCCATGCGGTCGGCCTCGCTCAGCACGTCGCGCAGGGTCGTGCGGAACTCGCCGAAGCGAATCACGGTGTCGGCGTCGATTTCCGTATTTTTCGCCGCGACCCAGCTCTGCCCCTGCCACACCTGGGTGCCGAACGTGCTGCCGAGGTCGGTCAGCGAAAAGCGGCCGCCGCCGATCTCCGCCGCTTCCGCGTGCTGGCGCGAGACCGAGGCGTCGGGAATGACGATGTCGTTCGTTTCCGATCGTCCGATACGAAGGCGGCGCATGGCAACGCGAAGATAGACTGCGTCGCACTCCTAACATGGCCGCCCGGAACAGGCGAGAGCCGGCGGCCGCCGGGCCGGCTCAGCGGACCGCGAGCTGCCGGTCGCGATCGAGGAAAATGAACCCGGCGCCGCGCCGCGCGGCGGTCTCGAGCGCCGCCGTGCCGACGAGAACGAGGCGGCCATTGCCGAGTTCGGCGAGCGCGGCGGCGCGGTCGCCCGGCGTCGCGGGCAGGCGGCTTTCGCGCACCGCACGCCCCTGGGCATCGAACTGCGCCAGCCAGAGCTCCGACGCGCCCTCGCCGGTATCGCCGGCCACGAGGATCCCGCCGCGGATCAGCACGAGCCCGGCTACGCGCCGCGGACCTGCGTGGCGGCGATCCCAGATCACGTCGCCGTCCGCGGCGATCCGCATCAGACGCAGCGCGGCGGCCGGAGGGCCATCGCCGGCGGCCGGCTTGGGCCCAAACATCGTGGCGGCGAGGATGAATTCCCGTCCGCGCGCCACGTCGACGCGCACGCCCTCGGGCGTGCCGGCGCCGCCATAGTGCTCTTCCCACACGGTGCGCCCGTTGCGGTCCATCCGCGCGGCCCACAGCGCGAGGCGCGGATCGTCGCGCAAGCGCGCCACGCCGGCGACGACGAAGCCGCCGTCGCCCGTCTCGCGAAGGTCGGCCGCGCGGCTCTCGCCCTTGCCCGCGAATTTGCTCCAGCGGATCTCGCCGCCCGGCGAAAGGCGCAGAACGAACGCGCGGTCCGGCTTCCCGGCGCCTTGCTTCGCATGGGCGGCCACGCCATAGCCGCCGTCGCGAGTCCGCACGATTGCCACCGCGCGCCCGGAATGCCCTGCGGGCACCGTCCGGCTCCATGCCAGAACACCCTTGGCATCGAGCTTGAAGATCCAGAGGCGGGTCTCGTCGCTGTCGAAGCCGGCCACGACGCAGCCGCCATCGCCCGAGGCGGTCACGGCAAGCGCACCGTCGCGCTTCGGCCCGCCCGGGCGGCGCTGCCAGCGCACGGTGCCGTCGCCGTCGGTGCGCAGAATCCACGCTTCGTGTCCGCCGGAGAGAGACGTCGTGCCGGCAAGGCAAAGACCGTCGCCGCTCGGTGCGGCGGCCGCGATCGCGCTCTCCGGCGTGCCTTCGACGCTGACCTGCCAAGGCCGCGCGCTGCGCATGGCCGGCTCCGGCGCGGCGGGTTTTGCGAGGCCGGGTTTCTTCTCGTCGCTCGGGCGCGCGACCGGCTTGGCGGCAGGTGCGCCCGGCGCGCGCTCCGCTTCCTCGCGCTGCTCGCGCGCGGCTGGCGCGCGCGCGGCCGGCGCCGCGGCGACTTGCGGCTCGG
>CAZUYG010000467.1:0-3802 GCA_964624265.1 uncultured Candidatus Odyssella sp. | reverse complement strand
CTTGAGATTGATGACGAGGGTGAACTTCGTCGGTTGCTCGATCGGCATTTCCGCCGGCACCGCGCCTTTGAGGATCCGATCGACGAAATCGGCCGAGCGCCGCCACAGGTCGAGGCGATCGAATCCGTAGAATACGAAACCGCCGGCGAGCACGAGCGACCGGATGCCCGTCAGGATCGGCAGGCGATGCTTGAAGCTCAGGCGAACCATCGGATCGGTCATCGAGATGAAGACCGGATCCTCGATGAGCAGCAGGGCCTGGGCGCCGAGGGCGGCGAAACGCGCGAAAGCCGCTTCGATCTCGCCGGGCTTCCGCACCTCGATGATCTGCAGCTCGAATCCGAGCGGGGCCGCAGCCCGTTCGAGCGAGCGCCTGAACAACGCGACGCCGGGATTGGCCCCGTGCAGCAGCGCGCCGACGACCCGCGAGCCGGGGAATGTCTCGCGCAGCAATTCCAGGCGTTTGGTAAGCATCTCCGAACCGAGGACGGAGAGTCCCGTAACGTTGCGGCCGGGCCGAGCGAGAGAGTCCACGAACCCTTGCTCGACGGGGTCGGCGCGGGCCGCCAAGACGATCGGAACCCGTCCGGTTTCGGCAAGCGCGGCGCGGGCGGAGGTCGTGCCGTTCGTCACGATGACGGCGACGCCCTGCGTTACGAGACTTCGGGCGAGGGTCCGCAACTTGCCGGCATCGTTGTTCGCGAAGCGGAACTCGAGGCGAAAGTCGCGGTCTTCCGCGTATCCGCGCTCCACAAGGCCCACGCGAAGCGCAGCCATGAGGGGAGCGGCGTCGGCTTCGGTCCCGAGGTAAAGAACGCCGATCTTACGCGCACTATCCGACTGCGCGTGTGCGGGCCACGCCGCGCTTCCAACGGCCCAAACAACGAGGAATTCGCGTCGCTTCATGGGGAGCCCGCGCATCGAATCGCGCCCTGCGATGGGCCTATATATATCACGTGATCGGCGCGCGGCGAGCGTCCGCCGGGTTCAACGGCGGAACGCGCCCCAGCGATCGCGGAGCTGCATGCGGTTGAGCAGCAGCCATTGCAGCGCCACGATCGTCACGACGTTCGTGAATTCGTGCGCGGCGAGCTTCTTCTCCGCCTCGTCCAGCGAGAGCGTGAAGACGCGGATGTTCTCGTGCTCGTGCTCGAGCCCGTAGACGCCGCCGGCTTTGCTCGCATCGGCGCGGCCGACATAGATCGCGACGTATTCCGAGCACGCGCCCGGCGTCACCATGCAGGTCGCGACCTTCTCGACCTCGCCGATTTCGATGCCGGCTTCCTCCACGGCTTCGCGGCGCACGACCTGTTCGGCCGTCTCGCCCGGATCGATGATTCCGGCCACGACTTCGACGAGCCAGGGATGCAGCCCGGCCGCATAGGCGCCGGGCCGGAACTGCTCGATCAGCACGATGCGATCGAGCACCGGATCGTAGGGCAGCACCGCCGCCGCGTGCCCGCGCTCGAACACCTCGCGCACGAAGGGCTCGCTCCAGCCGCCGCCATGCAGCTTGTGGCGGAGGCGATAGCGGTCGACCTGGAAGCGCCCCTTGTAGACGGTGGCCTTCTCGACGATCTCGACGTCGTCGCGGGTGAGATCGCGCGAATCCGTCACGAGCCCAGCACGCCGGTCATGAACATCCGGGAAATGCCGACGACGAAGGCGTTGATATCCTCGGGCGCCTTCGGCTCGAGGTAGGGAACGGCGCCGTTGCAGAGCGCCACCGCGGCGGTCGCCGCGAGCCGGCAATCGAGGCCGGCAGGCGCCTCGCCGCGCGCGATGCCGCGCCGAAGCAGGTCTTCCCAGAGCTTCGTGTAGCGCCGCGCGAGCCGGTTCATTTCCGGCACCACGTCGGCCGGCAGGAAACGCCGGTTGTGGGCGAAGCAGGTGACGTAGTGGCGGCGGCTGCCCTGGAGATGATTGCCGATCGCCGAGCGGATCGCGTCGCGAGTCGGCATGTCGGTCTTGAGGAGGCTCTCGATGTGGTCGCCGAATTCGGCGCCGCCGATGCGGCAAATCTCCTCGAGCGCGGCTTCCTTCGATTCGAAATAGTAGTAGAGACTGCCCGGCTGCATGCCGAGGCTGTCGGCGATGTCGCGCGTGGTCGCGGCGTGATAGCCCTTTTTCGCGAAAACCGCGGCGGCCGCGTCCATGATCTCGCGCCGGCGGCGCAGCTGGCGCGGTTTCGCGGCGGCGGACGAAGCGACGCTGGCGGTCTCGCTCATCGAATCGGTCCGTGGCTATGGAACATTTCGCATAGCATCGCCGCCCCGGCGGAGTCGAGCGAAACGACGCCGCTCCTGCGGCGCGCCCGCGCCCGTGATAGTTTGCGCCCGAAGCAGAGGGGGATGACCATGAGCGATGCGGCTGAAACGGGCACGGCCGCCGGAGCGCCGTTTGCGCAGGCGCCGGCGCCGGGCGAGGTCGTGGTGGCCGAAGTGGGCTTCGGGCGCTATGCGCAGGTGGTTTACGACGGCAAGCATCGGCTGACCGCGGACGAGCCCGAGGAAGAGGGCGGGCTCGACACCGGCCCGAGCCCTTACCGGCTGCTGCTGGCGGCGCTGGGTGCCTGCACGTCGATCACGCTGCGCATGTATGCCGAGCGCAAGAAATGGCCGCTGCGCGGCGTGGCCGTCCGCCTCCGCCACAGCAAGTCGCACGTCAAGGACAGCGCCGGCGCCGAGAACAAGGCGGCCAAGATCGACCACATCGAGCGCGAGATCGAACTGACCGGCGACCTCACCGCCGAGCAGCGGCAGCGGCTGCTCGAGATCGCCGACAAGTGCCCCGTCCACCAGACGCTCGAACGCGCGAACGAGGTCGTGACGCGGCTGCGGCCGGCCTAATCCGTCTCCGCGATCGCCTTCCGGAAGCGGAGCAGCGCGAGCACGAACAGCGCCGCGCCGATGCCGGCCATCGCCAGGAACTGCGGCCAGACCACGTCGAGCCCGGCGCCGCGGAACAGGACGCCCTGGCCAAGCTGGATGAAATGCGTCGTGGGCGCGGCGAGCATCACGTCCTGGACGAATTGCGGCATGCTTTCGCGCGGCGTGGCGCCGCCCGACAGCATTTCGAGCGGCATGATGACCAGCATCAGCAGCAGCGCGAATTGCGGCATCGAGCGCGCGAGCGTCGCCAGGTAGATCCCCATCGACGTCGTGGCGAACAGATGGACCGCCGCCGCGGCCAGGACCAGCGCGACCGAGCCCTGGATCGGCACCGACAGCAGGCGCTGGACGACGACGAGCAGCGCGACCGCCAGCGCGGCCAGCACGACCAGGACCATCGACCAAATCTTGCCGAGCATGATTTCCGCCGGCGTCACCGGCATGACGAGGAGGTGCTCGATCGTGCCGTGCTCGCGCTCCCGGATCAGGGCGGCACCGGCCAGGATGATGGCCAGCACCGTGATGTTGTTGATCACCTCGTTGAGCGCGCCGAACCACGATTTGTCGAGGGTGGGGTTGAACCGCGCGCGCAGCGCGAGCTCGACGGGCGGCGCGCTTGCCGCGCGGTAACGCTGCAGGAACGCCGAGACTTCGCCGGCGAGGATCGCCTGAACGTAACCGGCGCCGGTGAACGCCTGCGTGATGCGCGTCGCGTCGACGTTGAGCTGCACGTCGGGGCGGCGGCCGCCGAGGACGTCGCGCTGGAAGTTCGGCGGGATCACGAGCGCGAAGGTGATCGAGCCGGCGTCCATGCGCGCATC
Organism: uncultured Candidatus Odyssella sp.; assembly: GCA_964624265.1. GTDB lineage: Bacteria > Pseudomonadota > Alphaproteobacteria > Bin65 > Bin65 > SBBV01. The sequence continues at coordinate 90 of CAZUYG010000467.1, read as the reverse complement.
CATCTCGCGCGGCGAGATGAGGATCGGCGGATTGAACGAGGGCGGGAAGAACGCCGCGACGACGCGCGTGGACAGCGCCGAGCGGTCTTC
>CAZUYG010000466.1:0-3813 GCA_964624265.1 uncultured Candidatus Odyssella sp. | reverse complement strand
CCCCCCTTCCCCCCCCCCCCCGGGCGCGCCAACCCGGGGGGGTGTCTCACCCCCGCCCCTACTCGTTCCATGTCCGCCGCTACTGCAGCGTGATCGCGCCTTCGATGCAGAAGCTGCGGTTGCCGGAAAGCTGCTTGGCGGCGACGGCCTGGCCCTGGCGGTGGATGGCGAAGCAGCCGCGCGAGCGCTGGCCGAACGAGGCGCTCTCGGTGCAGAACGCGTTGTCTTGCACGGTCCACACGCCGATATCGCGCGAGCCGCTGACGTTCACCTTCTCCTCGCCGATCTGGCGGCAGGCGCCCCACGGCCCGCCCGGCGAGCGCGCGGCCTGACACGAATGCACGGTCGAGCCGTCGGCCCGCAATTCGCGCGCGAGGCTGAACCAGAGCCCGGCCCGCGTGCCCTCGCGCACGTAGAGAAGCCGCTTGCCGGCGAGCGCCTGCTGCAAGGCCGGCCCCTTGAGACGGTTGGCGTCGCTGGCCGCGAACGGCAGCGTGCCGTTCCGGCAGAACGACGTGGCCGCGTTCTGCGCTTGGGCGGCGGCGGGCAACGCGAGCACCGCCATGGCGGCGACGACAGTGCGGATCATGTCGGCTCTCCTCCGTTGCGACGCGCGGTTCGCTCGGCCGGGCCGGGACCGCGCTGCCGTTGCGCGCCCGCATGTTAGCGAAAGCGGCCGGCCCCGGGCTACCATCGGATTCATGTCGCGCGGCTCGTAGCGCAGGCAGCGTCAAGCGAGTGTCAAGCGCAGCGTGAAATCGCGGCTTTTCCGCCCGCGATGTTCAGAATCGCAGGGTTGCCTGCAGCGAGAGGCGGTGGCTGTGGGCGCGCGGGGCGAGCTGGCCGGCATAGGCGAAGCCCATCCGCACCCGGCTGCCGAGCGCAACGGCGGCACCGGCATCGAGCGCGAACGAGTCGCGCGCCACCGGCACGCCCGCCGCCGCGAACGGCGAGGCCGCCGCCGCGTTGAAGGCCAGGCCGGCCTCGGGCGTGACCGCGCCGAACGCGTGCCGCCAGCCCACCCCGCCGCGCAGCGTAAGCGCCCGGCCCTCGGCGAGCGTCACGAGCGCCGCCGCGCGCACGCCCAGCGTGGAGAAGACGAGGCTTTTCGCGCGCCCCTCGCCGCTGAGGGCGGCCGCGCCGCCGTTCTCGCGAAACCCGTCCGTCGACACGCGCACGTAGGAGAGATTGGCGTAGGGCTCGAACGCCGCGCCGCGCAGCGTGAAGGCATGGCCGGCTTCGCCGAAAATCTGCAGCGTGCGCGCGCCATAGCTCGCGGAAGCGCTGTCGGCGAAGCCGGGGAACGCGATGCCGCGGCGCGTGTCCATATCGTGCCAGGCATGGGCGATGCCCGCGCGCAGGCCGAACGGGCCGATTCGCGCCCCGCCATAGACGGCGAGATGATAGCTGTCGACCGTGGCCGAGGAAGCGCGCGCATCGACGTCGAGCGACGACCGCCCATAGCCCGCGGCGATGCCGAGCATGCCATGCTCCCCGAGCGGCAGGTCGGCGCCGGCGAAGACGCCGCGCACCGAGCGCGTGAGCGTGCCGGCGTTCTCGTCGCGCACGGTGCGGCCGAGCGCGCCATAACCCTGCGCCCACACGCCGAAACGGCGCGGCGGCGCCCATGCCGGCGAAACCGGCGGCGCGCCGGGCGCCTGCGCGACGAGCATCGAGGGCGTATCGTCTCCCTCCGCGAAAGCGAGGCGCACGCGCGCGAGCAGCGCGTCGCGCACGTGCTGCGAATCCTCGAACAGTGCGGTCTTGAGGCTCGCATGGATTTCGCCCGAGAGGAGATCGAGCGCGCCGCGCGCGGTGGCGGCGTCGGCGAGCACCAGCGCGTCCCACACCGCGTTGCCGGGCCCGAGCGCACCCGCGACGCGGCCGGCGGCATCCTGGTTGCGCGTCTCGGCGACGCCCGAGAAATCCAGCGCCACCAGTTTCAGCGTGAGGAAGACGTTGGTGGCGTCGTAGGCCAGCTCCGGCTGCAGGAACGCGAAATTGCTGGTGACGCCATCGAAGGTTCCGGTGCGGCCGCCATTGGCGGTGAGGATCGTGTAGGTGGTCGAGGGCGCATAGGTGCCCAAATTCGCCAGCACGCGCACGGTGCCGCCGTTGATCGTGGCGGTGCCGGTGGCGTTGGTGCGGTCTCCCGCGCCGCTCGCATCCACTTCCACTTCGTAAGTGGCGCCGGCATTGAACGTGACGCTGCCGGTGATGGCGAGCGTTCCGATCGAAGCGCCGGGCGCGAGCGTGCCGGCATTGACGACGTCGCCGACGACGGTGCCGGTGCCGGCGAGCGTGCCGGCGCTCTGGATCGAGACGGTGGGGCTCGTGAGCGTGCCCGAGATCTTGAGGATGCCGCTCTGCACCGCGCTGCCGGCGCTGAACGTGCCGGCGCCGTTGAGCGTCCAGCTCGTGCCCTGCATCGAGAGCGTCTGGAACGAGAGGAACTTGCTGATGGTTTCGCTGCCGGTGCCCTGCAGCACCAGCGCGTCGGCGCCGGTGCCGCCTTGCACGTTGCCGGTCAGCACCGAGCCGGTGCCGAGCACGAGCGCGTGCGGCGCGCTGCCGCTGAAGACGATCGCGCGGCCGCCCGCGGTGCTTTCGATCGTGCCGGTGTTGGTGACCGTGCCGGCGCCGATGAACAGGATGCCGTCGCCGGTGTTTGTGATGCGGCCCGAATTGTTGATCGTGCCGCCGGCATCGGCCTCGATCGCCGCGCCGCCATTGGCGCTGTCGTTGGCCTGGAGCAGGCCGGCATTGTTCACCGTGAGCGCGACGCCGCCATTGCCCCAGATCGCGTTGTAGGTGCCGAAGATCTGGCCGCCGGCATTGTTGGTGACGGTGCCGCCCGCGATCGAGATGCCGGCCGGGAACAGGCCCACGGCGCTGAGGTTGCGGATGATCCCGTCGTTGATGACCGTCCGCGTCGTGCCGCCGAGCACGGCGACGGCGTTGAAAGTATCGATGGCCTCGATCAGGCCGCCGGCCTGATTGGTGACCGTTCCGCCCGCGCGCAGCGACACCGCTTCGATCGAGCTGCGGATGGTTCCGGCGTTCGTGACCATGCCGGCGCCATTGTCGATGAAGACGCCGTTGCTGCCGGTGTCGATCAGCGCGCCGGCCGCGTTGAAAACCGTGCCGCCCGCGCCGGTGAGCTCGATCCCCATGCTCAGGCCAGTCGTGATCGTGCCGAAATTGTTGACCGTGCCGCCGGCCTGGAACCTGACGGAATTGCCGATCGGCGCGTTCACGGTGCCGTCGATGGTGAGCGTCCAGGCCTGGGTCGAGGCGAAGATGCCGGGGAACGAGTTGCCGATCAGCGTGCCGGTGTTCGAGACCGTCACGCCGGGGAACACGCGCACGGTGCTTCCGGTGAAGGTGTCGAGATTGACGCCGGTGTTGGTGCTGGCCGTGATATTGACGTCTTCGGCGCGCGCGGCGCCGGGCAGCGCTGCCAGCGCCGCAGCCGACGCTGCGGCCGCCGCGAACCCAAGCCTCCTGCGGCGCGCCGTTTGCCTCGCCTTGCGCATGGTCCCTCCCGCAATGGCGCGCCGGATCGAGACGCGGCGCGGCCGGCGTCACGCCTGCTTCCGGGGGAAGCGGACGCCGCGAGGAGGATCGCTATCGCAGAGCGCGTGAAACGGCCGTCAAACGGTTCGTGAGCAGCCGGGCGGAAACGTCAAATCCGGCGTGAAAAGCGCCGCCTGTCGGGCGCGCGAAAATGAAATTTCAGCGCGAACGCACGGATCTTGCGCATCCGCCCGGCGCGCCTACGACGGTGCGTCGAAGGCCTTCTTGAGGCCCTTC
>CAZUYG010000465.1:0-3815 GCA_964624265.1 uncultured Candidatus Odyssella sp. | reverse complement strand
GGCGGCCGCCGCCCAATGCATCGAACGGGTAGTGGGTCGCCGGTTGTCGGTTGCTGGTTGTCGGTTGTCGGCAGCCCGGTGTGCCGTGAGCCAGTGGGCTTCAGCCGCGAAGTCTTCCTCGCGGCTGCGGAAAAGCTCGATCCGACCTCGCAGGCCTTGGCGGAAACGCGCCGCCTGCTCGACGTGGCCAAAGCCAAGATCGACTTGGCCAAGTCGGCGCCCGCTACGGGCAAGCCGGACGGCGCGGAGCCGCAGCGGGCAGCCGCGCCGGAGACTCCGGCCGGTGAATTCGCCGCCGGCGTGAAGGACTTCCGCGCCAAGAATTTCAACGCCGCGCTTGCTCATTTCGGCAAAGCCGCCGCCGCCGGACACGCGCCGGCGCAGAACTATCTCGGCTATATGTATCGCCACGGCTTCGGCGTCGAGCAGGACTACGCCAAGGCGTTGTCCTGGTATCACAAGGCGGCGGCGCAGAATCACGCCGGCGCGCTGAACAACATCGGTTACATGCATCGCCACGGGCTCGGCGTCGCCGAGAATTTCGACGAGGCGCGCAACTGGTTCCGGCGCTCCGCCGAGCGCAACGATCCGGCCGGACAATACAATCTGGGCCAGATGCTGGCCGACGGCGTCGGCGCCGCCCCCGACTATCGGGAGGCGATGAAGTGGTACAAGGCCGCCGCGGAGCAGGGCCATCCCCGCGCCGCAATGGGCGTCGCGCATCTCTACGCGCAGGGGCTCGGCATCGCCGCCGATCCGGCCGAGGCCTATTTCTGGTACGGCGTCGCCGCGCGCAGCGGCGTGGAAGGCGCGCAGCGATTCCGCACCGCGCTCGGCGCGCAGCTTTCGGCCGGGCAGCGCCAGACCGCCGACGGCCGCCTCGCGCGCTGGCGCACGCAGAGCGCCGAGCGCGAGGGGCAGTAGGCCCGCGCTACCGTTTCAGGACGGCTCCTCCAGCCACGTTACAGTTCCGGTGGGCGCGGTTGTCATCGCGCGCACCAGTTCGGGGACGAGCGGCATTAGACGCGCGAGCGTATTTCTTTTCACGCGAATCACGACGATCGCGAGGCGTAATCCTCGGACGTCCTGTTGGAACGCGATGCCGCGATCGACGGTGATGAAGACGTCGAAACGTTGCGCCGCTTGGCGCAGCAAGGCACCGTCACTCAAAGACGCCCATCCGAGGGCGCGAACATGACGAACATCGTGGCCGGGAATTTCGCGGGCTAGACGGTGATCGATGCACTCATCGAGCAATACCTTCACGCGGCGCGCGGCCTCAGATTTGCCTTTGCTTCTTCGAGCACGGCAACGACCTGTTCGCGGGTGACGCCGGGATACCCTTCCAGGAAATCGTCGATCGATTCACCGTCTTCGAGATAGTCGAACAAAGTCGCGACCGGCACGCGCGTGCCGGCGAAGACCGGGGCCCCGCCCATCACGTCGGGCGAACTGGTGATGATGGCTTTGCTCATGTGTTCACTTTACCATGCGGCTCGCCACTTGACCCAGATCAAAGTTCCGCCGCGAAGGCTTGCGCATTCTGCTCGCTTCCGAACGGAAGGGGCGGTGTGATGACCGAGCGGATTCAGGACGTCGCGCATCTCGGGGCCGTGGAGCTGTTCACGCCCAAGCCCGAAGGCACGCTTTGGTTCTTCCACGACCTTTTCGGCATGGAGGTCGTCCATCGCGACGGCGGCACGCATTATCTGCGCGGCTATGGCGACCACGCGGCCGCCACTCTGAAGATCACGCCGGCCAAGGCCGCCGGCATCGGCTGCATCGCTTGGCGCGCGACGAGCCCCGAGGCGCTCGAGCGCCGCGTCGCCGCCATCGAGGCGGAAGGCCTCGGCCAGGGCTGGAGCAACGGCGATTTCGGGCGCGGGCGCTCCTACCGCTTCCGCGATCCGGACGGCCACGCGATGGAGATCTACTACGAGGAGGTGCGCTATACGCCGCCGCCCGAGCTGCGTTCGACGCTCAAAAACCTGCCGCAGAAATTTACCGGCCGCGGCGTCAACGTACGCCGCATGGATCATCTCGCGCTGTTCTGCAAATCGGTTCCCGAGAACCGCCGCTTCGCGCAGGAAACGCTCGGGATGCGGCTCTCGGAGCAGGTGATCTTCAACGAAGGCCGCGACGAGATCGGGGCGTGGCTCTCGCCGTCGCCCGTGCATCATCAGGTCGCCTATGTCGCCGACGCCGCCGGCGTGCACGGCCGGCTGCACCACGTCTCGCTGTGGGTGGACAACCGCGGCGACGTGATGCGCGCGGCCGATATCCTCGCCGAGAACGGCGTGTTCATCGAGGCCGGTCCCTCGAAGCACAACAATTCGCAGGGCTTCTACCTCTATTCCTACGAGCCCGGCGGAAACCGCGTCGAGGTTTATTCGGGCAGCTATCTCATCTTTGCGCCGGACTGGCAGACCGTGGTCTGGAACGAGCAGGAGCGCGGCACCGGCGTCTACTGGGGCGCCACCTTGCCCGAGAGCTTTGCCACCTACGGCACGCCCGTGATCGAGGCGAAGAAGGGCAACGCGGCGGTGATCGATCCGATGTGACGGCCCGCGCGCTAGCGGATGCCCGCGCGCATGAAGCTCTGCACGAACTGGCGCTGGAACAGCAGGAACGCGATCAGCAGCGGGCCCGAGGTCATCAGCGTGGCCGCCGTGATGATCGACCAGTCGATGCCCTGATCCGTGGACGCGAACACCGACAGGCCGACCGTCACCGGCCGCGTCGACACGGAGTTGGTCACGATCAGCGGCCACAGGAAGTTGTTCCAGTGGAAGCTCACCGAAACAAGTCCGAACGCGATGTAGACGGGCTTCGCGAGCGGGACGTAGACCTTCCACAGCAGCCCGAGCAGCGTGCAGCCCTCGACGCGCGCCGCCTCGTCGAGCTCGCGCGGCACGCCCTTGAAGGTCTGCCGCAGCAGGAAAATGCCGAATGCCGACGCCATGTAGGGCAGGCCGATTCCGAGGATCGTATCGATCAGGCCGAGCGCGCGCATCGTGCGGTAATTCTCGACGATCAGGACGTCGGGCATGATCATCAGCTGCACGAGCACCAATGCGAACAGCACGTCGCGGCCGAAGAAAGCGAAGCGCGCGAAGGCGAAGGCCGCCAGCGTGGAAAGCACGAGCTGGGCGGCGAGGATCGACGTCACGAGAATGAAGCTGTTGACGAAATAGCGCGCGAACGGCGCCGCGTCCCACGCCTTGACGAAATTCTCGAGCGTGAGCGGGGCGGTGAGCTCGAGATGCGCCGCGAATTCGGCGCCGTGAAACGCGGTCCAGATCGCATAGAGCAGCGGCGCGGCCCAGACGATGCCGAGCAGCCATGCGCCCGCGCTTTCGAGCAGATGCCCGAGCGGACCGGGTTCGCCGAGCGGATTTGCCCGCGCGCCGCTCACCGGTAGTGCACCCGGCGGTCGAAATAGAGGAACTGCCCCAGCGCCAGGCCGGCGAGGATCAGCAACAGCACCATCGTGAGCGTGGCGCCATAGGCCGTGTCCCAGAACCGGAACGCGACCTCGTAGATGTAGAACAGCAGGAGCTCGGTCGCATTGTCGGGGCCGCCGCGCGTCATGACCACGACGTGGTCGACCATACGGAACGCGTTGATGATCGCGTTGACGAGCACGAACAGCGTCGTTGGCATCAGCAGCGGGAAGGTGACGCGGCGGAAGAAGTACCAGCGCCCGCTGCCCTCGATCGCCGCGGCCTCGGCCAGCACCGGCGAGATCTGCTGGAGCGCGGCGAGGTAGAAGATCATGAAGAAGCCGGCTTCCTTCCAGATCGTCACGACCATCA
>CAZUYG010000464.1:0-3823 GCA_964624265.1 uncultured Candidatus Odyssella sp. | reverse complement strand
GTCGCGCGTCTCGTCATAAATGTCTTCGCCCTTGGCGCCGAAGTCCTTGCCGGTCCACACTTCGTCGTCGCCGGCGCCGGCCATGATCGTGTCGGAGCCCGACCCGCCATAGATGCCGTCGTCGCCTTCGCCGCCGTCGATCTGGTCCTTGCCGGAGCCGCCATAGAGGAGGTCGCTCTCCTTGCCGCCGATGATCGTGTCGCGCCCGGCGCCGCCATGAATGATGTTGTTGCCTTCGAGGCCGCCGAAAACGACGTCGTTGCCGGCACCCGCGTCGATGTCGTTGCCGGAATCACCGCCGATGATGGTGTCGTCGCCGGTCGAACCGGCGATGCCGTTCCAGACGCCATCCAGGCCGATGGCAATTCCGCCGCCCTTCGACATCGTGATGTAGTTGTCGTCGGGCTCGGCGAGATGGACGATTTGCGGTTTGGGCATGTTGAACTCCTATCGTTTGGCCGCCGCCAGGGCGGCTGTTGAACACATGCCGCAAGATGACCGTACGACAGGAAAAACGAAGTGATAGAGCGCACAAAGACAGGATAATTTACGGATTGTCCCGCGACATTCAAAAATATCGACATGGCCCTATCGTAGCGCAATAATCCTGGAAGCTCCTCGCCGCGCCGAGGCTCATACCGCAAGAATTGCAGCGCCTACGCAAAGCGCCGGAAGCGTATGCCATCCGGTCGGCTGTGCCGGCGGCCCATCGGGCACGCGCGTCGTCCGGTACTCCAGCCGCTTGCCGGTGAACAGTGTAACGATCTCTTCGTGCGACAGCGGCTGCTGTGCCGCCGCCTCGGACATGGCCGGCAGCGCCACGAGCAGCAGCAGCGCGACGGCCGGCGACCTTGCCAGAATGAACATGGCGGCACCTGCTGCATCGAACTGAGGCAACGCAGCGAAGCGTATCACCTGTCGGGCTTCGACGTCGAACGACGCGGCGGCGCGCTGCCGCCCCGCCAGCGTCCGCTACCAGCGCACCACGGCGGAGCCCCAGGAGAGGCCGCCGCCCATCGCTTCGAGGACGACGAGATCGCCCTGTTTGATGCGGCCGTCTTTCACGCCGGCGTCGAGCGCCAGCGGAATCGACGCCGCCGACGTGTTCGCGTGATCCGCGATCGTGAGGATGATCTTTTCGGGCTCGAGGCCGAGCTTCTTCGCGGTGCTGTCGATGATGCGCTTGTTCGCCTGGTGCGGCACGAACCAGTTCACGTCGGCCGCCGTCAGACTGTTCGCCGCCAGCGCCTCGCGCACGGTCTCGGCGAGCTTCGTCACCGCGTGCTTGTAGACTTCGGGCCCGTGCATGCGGACGTGGCCGGTGGTCATCGTCGAGCTGGGGCCGCCGTCGACGTAGAGCAGGTCGTAGAGCCGGCCGTCGGAGTGGATGTGCGTCGAGAGGACGCCGCGCTGCTTCGCGTCGCCGTTCACCTTCTCGCGCGTCATCACGACGGCGCCGGCGCCGTCGCCGAACAGCACGCTGGTGCTGCGGTCGGTCCAGTCGAGCAGGCGGGTGAAGGTTTCGGCGCCGATCACGAGCGCGGTCTCGTGCTGGCCGAGCATCAGGAAATTGTTGGCGACGCCGAGCGCGTAGACGAAGCCCGAGCACACCGCCTGCACGTCGAACGCGGCGCCGTGGCCGATGCCGAGCGCGGCCTGCACGCGAGTCGCGGTGGCGGGGAACGTCGAATCCGGCGTCGTCGTCGCGAGAACGATGAGATCCACCTTCTCCGCCGCGATTCCGCCCGCGGCCAGCGCGCGCTTCGCGGCCTCGAGCGCCAGATGCGAGGTGAACTCGCCCTCGGCGGCGACGTGGCGGCGCTGGATGCCGGTGCGCTCGACGATCCAGGCGTCGGAGGTATCGACCTTGCGGGCGAGCTCGGCGTTCGTCAGCACGCGCGCGGGCAGATAGGAGCCGCAGCCCCGGACGACGGCGCGAAACGGAGCGTTCATCCGGCGGCCGCCTGCTTCGGCTGCTCGACGGTCTCGGGCGGCGCGGGCACGAGCGGCGTGCCGGCGGATTTCTCGAATTCGCGCTTCATGCTCTCGATGAAACCGTACTGGATCATGTCGACGGCGACGCCGACGGCGGTCGCGAATCCCAAGGCGTCGGAGCCGCCGTGGCTTTTCACGACGATGCCGTTGACGCCCAGGAACACGGCGCCGTTGTAGCGTCGCGGATCGAGCCGCGCACGCAATTTTCTGAGGGCGTGGCGCGCGAAGGCATAGCCGATCATCGCGAGGATCGAGCTCTTGAACGTGTGGCGCAGGAAATCGGACACGAGGCGCGCCGTGCCCTCGGCGGATTTCAGCGCCACGTTGCCGGAGAATCCGTCGGCGACGACGACGTCGACGGTGCCCTTGGCGATGTCGTCGCCCTCGATGAAGCCGTGAAATTGCAGCGGGTGCTGGCCATCGCGCAGGATCGCCGCGGCCTGGCGCAGCTCTTCGTGGCCCTTCTGCTCCTCGGAGCCGACGTTGAGCAGGCCCACGGTGGGCTTCAGGGAGCCGAGCACCATGCGCGCGAACAATTCGCCCATCACCGCGAACTGCACGAGGTTCTCGGCGGTGCATTCGATGTTGGCGCCGAGATCGAGCATCACGCTCTCGCCCTTCATCGTCGGGAAGAACGATGCCATCGCCGGGCGGTCGATGCCGGGCAGCGTGCGCAGGAACACCTTGGCCATCGCCATCAGCGCGCCGGTATTGCCGGCCGAGACGACGCCCTGCGCCTTGCCCTCGCGAACCTGGTCGATCGCGATCCGCATGCTGGAATTGCGGCCGCTGCGCAGCGCCTGCGCGGCCTTGTCTTCGGCGCCCACCTTGTCGGGGGCGTGCACGATCGAGACGGCGCGCTTCAGCTTCGGCATGCGCTTCAGCATCGGCCCGAGCTTGGCTTCGTCGCCGACGAGCAGGAAGTCGACGTTCGGGAACCGCTTTCGGGCGATGTTGGCGCCCCGCAACACGCTGCGCGGCGCGTTGTCGCCGCCCATGGCGTCGAGGGCTATGGTCAGGCGCTCGGCCACGTTGGCGTCTTGTCCTCCCTCACCGCCGGCCCCGGTCGCGAAGGTGTGGCCCCCGGCAGGGGCCTGCGCCTACTGGGCCTCGGCTTCGCCGGTGCTGCGCACTTCGCGGCTGTCATAATAGCCGCACGCCCGGCAAACGTGGTGCGGAAGTTTCATCTCGCCGCAATTGGCGCACTCGTTGTAGCCGGTCGGCTTCAGATGGTCGTGGGCGCGGCGCCGGTCGCGGCGGGCTTTGGAAATCTTCTTCTTGGGAAGGGCCATGGGGGCCTCGAATGGGGCTCGATGCTGCGATTTGTGCGGACAGAAAAGCGCCCCAGGGCCGTGCCACCGGGGCGTCGCGCGGTTACATAGCGAAATTGCGCCGGAGAAACAATGGGTTTACTGCGGCGAAACGTCAGGGGCTCAGTGCCGCCCGCGCAGCGCCATCCGGCGCCGGCGCTGGAGGGTCGCCGTCACCGCCGCCCACACTTCGGCCGCATCGGCATTGCCGATGCTGACCATCGCGTCGGCCCGTTCGAGCGCGGCCACAATCGCATCGTCGCCATAGCGGGCGATAAGGTCCGCCGCGAGCCGTGCCATTCCATGATTGTTGGGCACCATCCCGCCTTCTCCGTCCGGATTTGCACGAGTCCGGGGTCAACAACGGCCGTGCCGGGCGATGGTTCCCGGCCCCCCCCCCCCCGCGCCCGGCGCCGGGACGCCCCGGGGGCGGGGGGCGGGGTCGGGGGCCCCGCCGAGGCGCGGGGCCCCCGCCGCGCCGGCCGCGAAGCCGGCGGCCGCGAACGGCGCCGGCCCCC
>CAZUYG010000463.1:0-3847 GCA_964624265.1 uncultured Candidatus Odyssella sp. | reverse complement strand
GATTCGTATGCGTGAAGATCGCGTCGCCGACTGTCTGGGAACTCGTTTGGCCGGTTGCGTCGACGACGGTCGCGTTGTCGACCGTGATCGCCACGCTAGCATCGGGGTTGGTAGCGATCGCCGCTACGTTCGCGGTCACCGTATAGTTCCCGTCGGTAAAAGCCGACGAGTCGACGCCATCTACATTGATGGACCATGTCCCACTCTGCCCACCACCCGCTTGCACCGTCGTAGTGCCAGACCAAATTTCGGTCGCACCCTGCATGATCTTAACGGTGACAAGGGTGCCGGCGGCTAGCTTGTTTGTCGTCCCATTGATCGTGAAGCCGGAGGCAGCTTCAATCCCGGAGATAACGTTATCTCCGGTCACACTAGAAATATCGATGCTTTCGCCCGCATCCGAGAAGCTCGCCGTCGCGGTTTCGCCCGACGACGTGTCAGTCGCGGTCAGCAGGAAGGCCTGGTTGAGCGCGTCCGGGTTCACGAACCACCACGTGGTGATGATCCCGTTGGCCACGCCGTCGAGGTCCCCGACGCCGCCGTCGACGACGGTCCACGACGTTCCGGTGCCGGTGAGATCGTAGGCGATCCCGTCGTCGGCGGTGCCGATGATGCCATCGTCGCCGGCCGTGACATGCGCCACGACGTATTCCACCGTGCTGCCGGCATCCACCGTGGTGGTGATGACGACCGATTCCCCGGGGGCGTAGTCTAGCTTGTCGGTGGTGACCGTCAGCGTGTCCGTCATAGCCTGCTCCTCCTAATGTCGGCGGCGCGCTGCAGCACGCACGCCAACGGGCGCGCACGGATTCTCCGTGCGCGGCTCCCTCACTCGAATTGCGCGATGGTGGCTGTGCCGCCCCTCGTCACGCCGTGCCCTAGCGTTGGAAGTTGTTGCGCGCCCTTATCTGAGCGCTGTGCCCAACTCCCCTACCCTTGCTGAAATACTTAGGAGGGTTACTGATATATGAGTCAATGTGACGGAGGTCATGATTTTCTTAACCATAATTTGGCAGGCATTCTAAATTGCATTTGATCTTTGTTGGCAACCATTTGATTCGCCGTCATGAATCAAATAAGCCTGAAAAGATTCAGGGGCGTTCCCTCTTGGCCCGGCAAGCAGCCTATGCAAAAAAATCCGTAAAATTGACAGTTTGTCGCGCTGCCCCTTCGCGATCATGGGGCCGTTCACCGCGCGCGGACGAACAGAGCCAACTCCGTCCGGTTGGCGACACCGAGCTTCTCGAAAATGCTGTGCAGGTGGTTTTTGATCGTCCCTTCGCTCAGCCCGAGCTGCTCGGCGATCGCGCGATTCGATAGGCCTCGCCCCACCAACTCCATCACCTGGCGCTCGCGCGCGGTCAGCGCATCCAGGGGCCCCGGCCGGGCCTGCTCCACGCGTTCTTCGGCGAATGCGTTTTCCACCAGCGCCATCGGCAAGGCACGCCGGCCGGCCGCAATTTCCGCCAGAGCGGCGAGGATTTCGCCCGGCGCCGCGTCCTTCAACAGGATGCCCCAGGCACCGGCGCGATAGGCGCGGGCCACGTCCACGGCGTTGCGGGTGGCCGTCAGGATCGCGATCCGCACCGGCAGGCGTTCGCGCGCCGCCGCGTCCAGAACCTCGAGCCCGTTCATGCCTGGCATCGCAAGATCGACCAGCGCCAGATCGGGCGCGAGATCGCGGATCGCACGCAGGCCCTGCTCGCCGTCGGCGCAGCGCGCGACGACGCGAAACCGTGAATCGCCCTGAAGCAGCGCGGCGATGCCCTCGAGGACGATCGGGTGATCGTCGCAGAGCACGATGCGGATGGGCGCCGGCGCGCGCTCGGTTGCGGTCATGCGAGCGGTATCGTCACTTCGAGATCGACCCCCTGCGCGCGGTTCGTCAGCACCAGCGATCCGCCCAAAGCCGCGATCCGTTCGCGCACGGACCGCGGTCCGAGATTGAGCGCGTTGACCCGCGGCAGATCGAACGCGCCGAGTTCTCCGACGATGGGCGCACCGTCGTTGCGGATGCGGATCGCAAGCCGGTCCGCGCGCCGCCAGATCGCGATGTCGATGCGCGAGGCATGGCCATGCCGGATCGCGTTGGCCAGAGCCTCGGTGAGCAAATAGACGAGTTCCCGCCCCGCCTCCGGCGCGACCGCGGCGTCGAGCGGCTCGACCTTGAAATCCACGGTGCAGCCCCATGTCTCGCGCGCATTGTCGATGACCCTACCGATTTCCGCGGCAATATCGAACGGTCGCGATGGGCGCACGGAGACCGGAGCGCGTGTCGTCTCGACGAATTCCCGTATCCGGCGCTGCTCTTCGCGCAGCAGTTCGGCAACGCCTTGCAACTGTTCGCGCTCCTCACCCGCGAGACGCGGCTCGATCGCCGCCAGCCGCAGACGCACGGCGGTGAGATTCTGCAGGGCGCCATCGTGCAGGTCGCGCGCGAGCCGCGCGCGCTCGCGGGCGGCACCCAATTCCTCCACTTGCCGGCGCAGCGCCTGCTGCTCCAGCACGGCCCCGATTCGCACGGCCACGATTTCGGTGAGCACGACGTCGTCCATGCCCCAATTCTCCCGGCCGAGAAGGAACACGCGCCCCCGGCAGATGGCTTCGCGAAAGCCGGCCGTGCTGACGCTGCCGATGGCGAAGCGCGAAGCGAGCGCGGCGGGCAGAGGGGCGCGGGCCGCACGGCGCCGGCCGTCTACGGTGACGAGCGAGGCCGGGCGCGACGCCTTGAGCGCGAAAGAGCCGGCGGCTCCCGGCCGCTCCATCGCGTCCAGCGCATCGTCGAGTTCGGCGTCGCGATTGCTCCGTTCGCTGTAGCCATCCGCCGATAGCGACGCTAGGCCGACGAAGGGCTCGTCTGCCTCGCGCCACAGCACGATGATGCGCGGCGAATTCATTACCGCCGCGGCGTGGCGCAGAACCGGCTCAAGCGGCCGGTCTTCGCCGCGCCCGGCATCGCCTGCCGGCGAAGGCCATTCCGCCAGCTGCCCCAAACGCGACCGGTTGCGCTCGTAAATGCGGCCGATGAAGGCAAGAATCGCTCCCGCCATGAGCAGGAAAGACGCTTGCACCACCGCGCGGTTCAGCGGCGGTTCCGCTTGGCCGGAAAGCCCTCCGATGCCCGACGAATCGTTCCACACGATCGCAACATAGAGCACGAATGCGCCGAACGACGTCCAGAACGCCCCGGCGGCATGCCAGCGCAACGTGCCGGACAGCAGCACGAAAACGAAATAGCTGAAGAACGGACTGACGGAGAGCGACGAGAGATGGAGCAGTATCGCGGCGAGCCCGACATCGGCGACGTGCGTGATCGCCTGCAGCGTTTCGAGCCGCCAGTCCAAGAAGCAAACACCGGCGAGAAGCGACGCAACGGCGAGATAGAGCAAAAGAAGCAGATTGACGCGATCGCCGTTCGCCGGCGGGTCGAGAGGATCGATCGCGAGCGCAAGCAGCGAGAGCGCCACCAGCACGACTCTGGCAGCAGCAATCAGCCGCTCAATACGCGGATCACGCGCACCCGAGCGGGCCCACTTGGGAAGCCCGTTGCCTGTCGCCATGGATACTGGATTCTGACGTTTATTGGGCCACGAAACGTGACCTATCCCCCGGTATCCAGCGCCACATTACGCGGCTAACCGCGGTGCACTCAATCACCCCGTTCGGCATAGAGGGTGAGTGCTGGGATGCAGCGCGTCACGCCCCACACCCGCGTTCTGGGGCCGGTGTCTTGGGGCCCTCGGGCTTGCCGGCCTCCGCCAGCGCCGCCCGCACTTCGTGTTTCAACACTTGGCCGCTGGCGTTGCGCGGCAGCGGCTCGGCGCGCAGCACCAGCCGGCGCACCAGC
>CAZUYG010000462.1:0-3852 GCA_964624265.1 uncultured Candidatus Odyssella sp. | reverse complement strand
GATAAGCCTCGATCACGCGCCTGTCGCCGCGCACGCGCGCCGCGTCTCCTTCGAGCAGCAATTTGCCGTTGGCCATCACGAGAATGGGATCGCACAGCGACATGACGAGCGGCATGTTGTGCTCGATGAGGAAGATCGTCATGCCGCGCGCGTTGAGCGCGCGGATGCGATCGGCGATCGCGTTCATCAGCGTCGGGTTCACGCCCGCCGCCGGCTCGTCGAGCAGCACGAGCTTCGGATCGGCCATGAACGCGCGCCCCAGCTCGAGCAGCTTCAGCTGCCCGCCGGACAGGTTGCGCGCCTGCTGGCCCGCAAGATGCGTGAGGTTCAGGAACGCGAGCGCTTCCATCGCCCGCGCGCGGTTCGCCTTTTCGTGCGCGGCGACGCGGCCGGGGCGGATCCAGGTGTTCCAGAAGCGCTCGCCGGGCTGGTCCGCGTCGACGAGCATCAGATTCTCGAGCACCGTCATCTCCGGAAACGGGCGCGGAATCTGGAACGTGCGCACGATGCCCTTGCGGAAGATCGCATGGGGCGGACGGCCCGCGATCTCGTCGCCGGCGAACCGGATGCTGCCGCGCGTCGGGCTGTAATGGCCGGCGACCGTGTTGAACAGCGTCGTCTTGCCCGCGCCGTTCGGGCCGATCAGGCCGGTGATCGAACCCGGCTTCACGGCGAAGCTCACGCCGTCGACCGCGAGCGTGCCGCCGAGGCGCTTGGTGACGTCATGGAGCTCGAGCACGCGTTCCCCTCCGCCGCGCGGTCAGCGCACGTTGTAGGGGATTTCGCCGCTCTTCAAGCGCGCAAAATAATCGCGGGCCGCTGCCAGCTGCGCCGCCGCGTCGCCGGCCGGCGGCGGATCGGCCGGGAAAAACCGCGCGCGGTCCTGGCCGCGCACGAGAACGACGTGGCGGTCCGGCGCGGAGGCCTGGCGCACATGCGCCGGCATGTAGACGAACGCGATGCCGAGCCGCGGTTCGTTGGTCCGGTTCTCGCCCGAGCCGTGAACCGTCATGCCGTGGTGAATCGAGAACTCGCCGGCGCGCAGCCGCATCGGCATCGCGCGCCCGGCTTCGGCTTCGCTCACCGCGAATTCGAGGCCCGCGGTCAGGAGGCTGTTGGGGTCGACAACCGCGCGGCTGGCGCGCGAGCCGGCGCGATGACTGGCCGGAAGCGCCCGCACGCAGCCATTCGCCTCGGTCGACTCCGAGAGCGCCAGCCACGCCGTCACGGCCTCGGCCGGCACGAGATTCCAGTGCGGCAGGTCCTGATGCCACGCGACCTGCGCCGGCCCCGGGAACTTCGCAAACGCCTTGCTCTTCCACAGCAGGATGTCGGGGCCGATCAGCGCCTCGACCGCGTCGAGGATCGCGGGATGCCGGCCGAGCGCCGCCGCCCAATCGAGCACGCCGTGCAGGTTGATGAAATGCTTGTGCAGCGCCTCCGGCAGCGCCGCATAAAGCGCAAGCAGTTTCGGCCGATAGGACGCGAGCTCGACGCTGGTGAGCGCCGGAAGGCCGGCGACGTATCCGTCGCGTTCGAATTGCTCGCGGCGGATCATGCGACGGTGCGGCTGAGGGCCGCCGGATCGTCGAAATGCAGGATTTCCACGAGATAGCCATTCGGGTCGGTTGCGAAAAACCCGGTCATGCCCTCCGCCATCGGGCGCGGCGGGCCGTCGGTCTTCCAGCCGTCGGCTTCGATGCGCCGGTGCCAGTCGTGCACCTCCTGCGCCGATCCGACGGTGAGATCGAGCAGCGCGGCACCGGCCTTTGGCTCGCGGCCCGGGCCGGCGGTGACGCCGAACAGCGCGCCCGGGTTCACCCGCCAGAGGATCGCGGTCGGCGTGCGCATCGCGACCGCGAGGCCCAGCGTGCCGCCGTAGAAGCGCTCGGACAGCGCGAGATCGCGCGTGCAGAAGAAGGTCAGCGCGTGCGCGAAAGCGGCCATGCCGGAGAACCCCCAAATTCGATATTTGATCAAAGATCATATTTGTGATGAGATGGATGTCAACGCGATCGTCTGAATCCGCGGGGAGGAACCGTCCGCCATGGGAGCGCTTTCGGCCGAATCGATCGGCGTGGCGCCCGTTCTGCGCGAAACCGTGCAGGAACGCGTCTATGCCGAGCTCAAGAAACTGCTGATGCAAGGACGATTCCAGCCGGGCCAGGCGCTGAAGATCGCCGATCTCGCCGCCGTCTTCGGAACGAGCCACCAGCCGGTGCGCGAGGCGATCCGCCAGCTCGTGGCCGAGCGCGCGCTCGACGCCGAGGCGAACCGCTCGGCGCGCGTGCCGGAATGGGACCGCGCGCGGCTCGACGACCTCCGCAAGGCGCGGCTCGCGATCGAGGGCCTCGCGGCGGAGATGGCCGCCGCGCGGGCGACCGAAGCCGACGTGGCGCGCCTTGCGCACATTCTCGACGCCGAGATCGAGGCCGACGACGAGGCGCGCGTCGAAGCCAGCGTGGCGCAGAACCGCGAGTTTCACTTCACCCTCTACCGCCTGTCCGGATCCGCCGTATTGCTGCCGATCATCGAAAGCCTGTGGCTGCAATTCGGCCCCTATCTCCGGCGCAGCGCGGAATTCTTCGACGGCCGCGAAGGCCGCGGGGCGAAGCATCACACCGAAGCGCTGCGCGCGTTGAAGCGGCGCGATCCCGCCCAGGTGCGCCGCG
Source organism: uncultured Candidatus Odyssella sp. (assembly GCA_964624265.1). Classification (GTDB taxonomy): domain Bacteria; phylum Pseudomonadota; class Alphaproteobacteria; order Bin65; family Bin65; genus SBBV01. Next base: position 1,180 of record CAZUYG010000462.1, on the reverse strand, counting down.
CGATCGAGCGCGACATCGAGCGCGTGTTCGAGATTCTTTCGGCGATCTGGAAGAGCGAGGCCCGCGCATGAGCGACGAGTTCACCCTCTACGATCTCAAGGTGGAATGGGTGGCCGGCGACAAGCCTTGCTACTGCAAGGCCAAGCCCGGCGATCATTTCACGCTCGAAGGCGAACTCATGCGCCTGCCGCCGGGCCAGACCTGGTCGATCTACACCTTGGCCGGGCTCCTGCCCCACCTTCCGGCACGCCAGCGCGAGACGCATCCCAACGACTGGATGAGCACCGACGAGCTGATCGCCTGCCCCGATCCCAGCTGCGGCGCGCGCTTCCGAATTACGCGGACTGGCACGCGCACGTTCCGCCACGGCGAAGTGACGGCCGTTCCGCTTCCGAAAAGGACCGGCCCATGACCGTGGAACGCATCGACATCGCGCCGGGCCTCAACGTCTCGCGCATCTGGAAGGGCGGCTGGCATCTTTCGGGCGGGCACGGCGACATCGACCCGGCCGCCGCGGTCGAGGACATGCGCGCGTTTGCCGAAGCCGGGATCACGACCTTCGACGTCGGCGACATCTATACCGGCGTCGAGCAGATGATCGGCGATTTCCGGAAGAAGTATCCGGCGCTGGCGAAGCGGCTGGAGATCAACGACAAGGCCGTCCCCGATTACGATTCGCTGCCGACCGTCACCGCGCGCCAGCTCGAGGAGACGGTCGACCTGTCGCTCGCGCGGCTCGGCGTGGAGCGCGTCGACATGCTGCAATTCGCATGGTGGGACACGAAGCGCGGCGACTACATCGCGGCGGCGAAGATCTATGCCGACATCGTCCGGCGCGGCAAGGCGCGCCATCTCGGCGCGATCAATTTCCTCACCACCGAGATCAAGGCGATGCTCGACGCGGGCATTCCGCTGACCTCGCATCAGCTCCAGTACTCGATCGTCGACGACCGGGCCGAGCGCAGCGGGCACGTCGATCTCTGCCTCAAGCACGGGATCATGCTCACCTGCTACGGCGTGGTGGCCGGCGGCTTCATTTCCGAGCGCTATCTCGGCGTGCCCGAGCCCGGCGAGCCTTTCGCCAACCGCAGCCTCCGGAAATACAAGCTCATCATCGACGATTTCGGCGGCTGGGACCTGTTCCAGGAGCTGCTGCGCACGCTGAAGCGCATCGGCGACA
>CAZUYG010000461.1:0-3859 GCA_964624265.1 uncultured Candidatus Odyssella sp. | reverse complement strand
GCCATCTCACTGTCGACCGTCTCGTGCGCCAGACGATTCCGATGAGCTGGGACCGACAACGGGGCCTGTTCGGCCTCGCCGCCCGAACCAACACGATCGACAAAGCGTAGCGGAAATAGGACGCGCGGAGCAGATACCGCCGTTACGCGCCGATTGTTCCGGTATCCGCCAAAATCGCCAGTCTCTCGCTACGCTTTTAACGCCAAAGAGCCCCGAATCTGCGGGAAAATCAGCTCCGTCGGCTCATCGGCGGTTCGAGAATGCGACTGGCTGGCGGATGGGGTGGGATTCGAACCCACGATACGCTTTTGACGTATACACGCTCTCCAGGCGTGCGCCTTAGACCACTCGGCCACCCATCCGCGAAACCAGGAACACCGCGGCCCGAAACCTGCGGCTGGAGCCGAGGGCCTGCGGCGCGCTCCATATAACAATGCCGGGGCCATGCGCCAACCCCCGCCGCCGTGCTAGAAAGCCGCTACCCTCGGCCTCACAACCCGCACCCGCCGTTGAGCCATGCGCTTCATCCGCGCCGTCCTCGCCCTGCTCGGTGTTCTCGCGCTGCTCGTCGCCGCCGCGGCCCTGGCGGCGGAGATCGCCAGCTATGCGCGGAGCGGCACGCCTTTCGCCAAGCCGCTCGGGCAGGTCTGGCGCGAACTGCATGTGATCAGCCTCCAGCTGTTCCAGGTGGGGGTCGAGCGGAAGCTCGGCCTCGACTGGCTCTGGCAGAACGTGTTCCAGGAGATGCTCGGCTGGCGGCCGGCGGCGGTGGCCGCCGCCTTCGCGGCACTCGGCGCCGTACTTCTGCTCGCCGCGCGCGCGGGCCGGCGCCGGCGATGATTTGCCGGTTTCATCTCCGTTTAACCCCGGCGGTTAGCATTTCGCACGCCGGCGCGAGCTAACCTTCTCCGACCCTGGACGCCGCCGCCGTCTCCCCGATCGGCGGCCGCCCCGGCTTCTGTCGCAGGAGGCGAGGCATGGCGCTGTTGCGCTCGCTGGGAGCGCTATCATTCGTGCTGGGCGTGGCCCTGCTCGCGCTGGACGCCGCGCGCGCGCTCAACAGCCGGCATTTCGAGGCCACGTCGCTCGAGCGGTTCTGGACCAATCTCGGCGGCGACGGGCTGTTCCAGATGCGCCTTCACTTCCAGGACTGGTTCGGCGACATGGCGGAGAAAATTCTCGATCTTCCGGCCGCTCTCATGCTGTTCGGAATCGGCATGACCCTGCTCATTGCCTTCGACGGAGTGCAGCGCGACAAGGCACGCAAGCCTCTGCTGTTCTAGGCCAGCGGCACTTCGAGCGGATTGTAGTTGTAGAGCCAGTTCGACCGCTCGCGGTCCATGTTGCGCTGGGCGAACGCGGCGCGCAGCTCTTCGACGGATTTCAGGTGGAAGAGCCGCCGGTTGTCGCGCGATTCGTCGACGATGCGGCGCGTGCGCGGCATGCGGTTGCGCGCGTAAAGGCCGAGCGCGGCCTCCACCGTGGGCGCTTCGCCGAGCGCGCGCGCCAGCACCGCCGCGTCTTCCACCGCCATCGCGGCGCCCTGCGCGAGGTAGGGCAAGGTGGGATGCGCGGCGTCGCCGAGCAGCACGGCGCGGCGCGTGTGCCAGCAGGCGAGATGCGGATGCACGTTGAGCGCCCAGCGATAGCATTCGTCGCGGTCGACCGTGTCGACGATCGTCTGGATGTCGCGGTGCCAGCCGGCCAGCTCGGCCTTGAGCTCGGCCCACGGGCGCTTCTGCGTCCACGATTCCTCGATCCATTCGTCGAGCTCGATCGCGGCGACGAAATTCAGCAGCGTGCCGCCGCGCAGGAAATAGACCACCGCGTGCTTGTCGGGCCCGACCCAGATCGACGATTTGCCCTCGAGGAAATTGCGCGGCAGGCGCTCCACCGGCACGGTGAGGCGCCAGGCCGAATCGCCGGTGTATTCCGGCTTGTTCTCGCCCGCGATCTGCCGCCGCACCGCCGATTTGATGCCGTCGGCGCCGATCAGCAGCGCGCCCTCCACGCGGCGCCCATCGGCGATGTGCACCGTCACCGCATCGGCGGTTTCGGCGTAGCCCGTCACCTCGGCGTTGAGGTGTACGCAATCGGGCTTCAGCGCGCGCAGGCGCTCGACGAGGATCGCGTGGAAATCGGCGCGGTGGAGCTGGAGATAAGGCGCGCCGTGCCGCGCCTCGTGCGTGGCCGCGAGCGCGAGGGCCTGCAGCACCTCGCCGCTGTCGAACAGGCGGAATTCCGTCACCGGCGGCAGGAACGCGGCCGCGCGCAGCCGGTCGAGCACGCCCAGATGGCGCATGACGTGCGTGGCGTTGGCGCTCTGCTGGATGCCGGCGCCGATCTCGCCGAGCGCCGGCGCGCGCTCGTAGATCTCGACGTCGCGCCCCGCCTGCAGCAGGCAGCACGCCGCCGTGAGCCCGCCGATCCCCGCCCCCGCGATGATGATCGTGTCGTTCGTCTTGGCCATGTCCGCTACGTCTCGGTGCCCCCGGGCGCGCGATGAACCGGCGCCGCTTTGTTCATAGCGGAAATTGCGGACGGGCGGAGAGACTTGTTGGCATTGCGGATGCGAAAGCACGGCATGACGCGGCGCGCGCCTCTTTCTCTGCCGCGTGCACGCGCCTAAGATCACGCGCAAGACGCCGAAGAAAATCCGCGTTCGACGCCCGGCGCCCCCGGCCCGAGGCGATCCCATGCGACGAACGCAATCCGTGCTCGCGACGCGAATTCATGGAACGGCGGGTGATCGCGATGTTGGAAGCCGACAAAGTGTTCGCCGGATCGATTCCGGAAAACTACGACCGCTACATGGTGCCGCTGATCTTCGAGGCGTTCGCAGCGGATCTGGCGCGGCGCGCCGCGGCCTCGTCGCCGCGCGCCGTTCTCGAAACCGCCGCGGGCACCGGCGTCGTCGCCCGCGCCTTGGCGCCGCATTTGGCCCGCGATGCGCGCTATGTCGTCACCGACCTCAACCAGCCGATGCTCGACTACGCCGCGTCGCGGCAGGCGCCCGACGAACGCATCGCATGGCGCGCGGCGGATGCGCTGGCGCTGCCGTTCGAAGACGCGTCGTTCGATCTCGTCTGCTGTCAGTTCGGTGCGATGTTCTTTCCCGACCGCATGGCCGGCTTCCGCGAAGCGAAGCGCGTATTGAAGCCGGGCGGGCATTTCCTGTTCAACGTGTGGGACCGCATCGAGGAGAACGTATTCGCGGACGAGGTGACGAACGCGCTCGCCGGGATGTTCCCGAGCGATCCGCCGCGCTTCCTTGCGCGCACGCCGCACGGCTATCACGACACGGCGCTGATCCGCCGCGAGCTGGCGGGCGCGGGTTTCTCCCGCGTGACGATCGAGACCCGCGCCGAACAGAGCCGCGCATCTTCGCCGCGCATTCCGGCCGTCGCCTATTGCCAGGGAACGGTGCTCCGCAGCGAGATCGAAGCCAGAGCGCCGGGAAGGTTAAGCGCCGCCACCGACCACGCCGCCGCCGCGATCGCCGCAAGGCACGGCAGCGGCGAAGTCGCCGCGAAGATTCAGGCGCATGTGATCGTGGCGGTGGCCTGAGCGCTCGTCTGTCGACGACAACCTGGCTTTGAACCCGATCTATGCATCGCGTTCAGCGCTTCGTGAGAACAGCCGGCCGCCGCCCGAACGCCCGCCGCTACTTCACGACCTCCCAGAAGATCCCCGCGACGCAGACGAAGCCCAGGGTGAAGACGAGCGTGCGGATGTAGGGGATCGCGGCGAGGTAGACGACGGCGTGGATCACGCGCAGCCAGAAGAAGGCCATGGCCCAGAACGCCGTCATCGCGTTGGCCTTGCCGGCGACGTGCGCCACCAGCACCAGCGCCGCGAA
>CAZUYG010000460.1:0-3859 GCA_964624265.1 uncultured Candidatus Odyssella sp. | reverse complement strand
GGCGCGCTCGCCGCCAAGCGCGTGGGCGACAGCGACCTGTTCGTGAGCAAGGAACACGGGATCGCCCTCCGCGTCGACGCCGACGCGCAGCGGCTCGCCATCGACTACCACGTCGGCGGCAGCCCCGAGAAACTCGTCATGCGCATCGCGACGCGCGTGATCCCCGGCGAAACGATGGGCCGCGATGCCGGAACCTGCCTCGTCAGCATGGCCGCCTGGCGCCCCAAAAGTTTCGACGACCGCCGCTGGTCGCGCCTCAAAGCGTTCCACGACGCCGAGATCCACCTGATCCGCGAGAAGATCGAGGCGTTGAAGGCGAGGTGAGGCGTTGCAGGCCGTCATCCTGAGGCCCGCTTGGGCCGAAGGATCTCTCGCCGCCGACGCACGACCTTTCGGAGAGAGATCCTTCGCTTCGCTCAGGATGACGTGGAAGGAGCCAGCGCGCCCGGCGCTCAGAACGCCGCTTCGGCCATTTCCATCAGCGGCTTCTTGCCGGCCATCATCGAGAGGCCGAGGGCGGCGGTTTCGGGCAGCACCTTGGCGAAGAAGAAGCGCGCGGTGCTGATCTTGGCGGCGTAGAAGCCGTCGGCGTCCTGCCCGGCCGCGATCTTTTCCTGCGCGGCTTTCGCCATGCGGCACCACATCCAGCCGAGCGAGACGAGGCCGAAGAAGCGGAGATATTCGGACGCCGCGGCGCCCGCCTCTTCCGGATCGGCGAGGCCCTGCTGCGCCACCCACAAGGTGAGCTGCTGGAGGCGCGAGAAGGCTTTGACGAGCGGGCTCACGAACTCGCTCATCGCCGCGTCGGCCATGTTCTGCTCGAGATATTCCTGCATCGGGTGGAAGAAGCGGCGCAGCAGGCGGCCGCCGCCCATCGGCAATTTGCGGCCGACGAGATCGAGCGCCTGGATGCCGTTGGCGCCCTCGTAGATCTGCGTGATGCGCGCGTCGCGCGCGAACTGCTCGACGCCGTATTCGTGGATGTAGCCGTGCCCGCCATGCACCTGCATCGCGAGGTTCGCGGCCTCGTAGCCGTGATCGGTGAACAGCGCCTTGATGATCGGCGTCATCAGCGCCACGAAATCATCGGCCTCCTGGCGCACCGCGGGATCGGGGTGCTTGACGAACACGTCGATGCGCATGCCGGTCCACACCGCAAGCGCGCGGGCTGCTTCCGTCATCGCGCGCGACTTCAGCAGCATGCGGCGCACGTCCGGGTGAACGATGATCGAATCGGCCGGCTTGTCGGGCGATTTGGCGCCCTTGAGGGCGCGGCCCTGGATGCGTTCCTTGGCGTAGTTCGCGGCGTTCTGATAGGCGACCTCGGCGATCGAGATGCCCTGGATGCCCACGCCGAGCCGCGCCGCGTTCATCATCGCGAACATCGCGCGCATGCCCTTGTGCTTCTTGCCGACGAGCCAGCCCTTCGACTCCTCGAAATTGATCACGCAGGTGGCCGAGGCCTTGATGCCCATCTTGTGCTCGATCGAGCCGCAGCGCACGGCGTTGGCCGGCCCGGCCTCGAGCCCGTTGGCGCCCTTCTTCGGCAGGAATTTCGGCACGAGGAACAGCGAGATGCCCTTGATGCCCGGCGGCGCATCGGGAAGCTTCGCCAGCACGAGATGCAGGATGTTCTCGGTGAGATCGTGCTCGCCGGCCGAGATGAAGATCTTCGTGCCGGTGATGCGGAAGCTGCCGTCATCCGCCGGCACCGCCTTCGTCTTGATCATGCCGAGATCGGTGCCGCAATGCGGCTCGGTGAGGCACATCGTGCCCGACCAGGTGCCGTCGGTGAGCTTCGGCAGATAGGTGTCCTTGAGCTCGTCGCTGGCGTGCAATTCGAGCGCGTTGTAGGCGCCGTGCGAGAGGCCCGGATACATGCCGAACGACATGTTGGCCGAGCTCACCAGCTCTTCCATCGCGAAGCCGATCACCTTCGGCAGGCCCTGGCCGCCATATTTCGGATCGCAGGTGAGCCCCGTCCAGCCGCCTTCGCGGAACGTCGTGTAGGCTTCCTTGAAGCCCTTCGGCGTGCGCACCACGCCGTTCTCGTAGCTGCAGCCCTCCTTGTCGCCGGGAAGGTTCAGCGGCTGCAGCTCGTTCTCGCAGAGCTTCGCCGCCTCTTCGAGCACGGCATCGACGACGTCGGCCGTCGCCTCGCCATAGCCCGGCAGCGAGGCGACCTCGCGCTCGTAGTCGAACACGTCGTGCAGCAGGAAGCGCGTTTCCTTGAGCGGGGCTTTGTAGATGGGCATGGCGGTTTCCTCGTTCTCTCTTCTTGTCATGCCCGCGAAGGCGGGCATCCATGATGCGGCGAGATGGGTCCCCGCTTTCGCGGGGACGACACTCCTGTTTGGACTAATTCCGCAGCGGCTTGCCGGTTTCGAGCAGGTGTTCGATGCGGGCGAGCGTGGCCGGCGTCTTCAGCAGCTTCATGAAGCCGGCGCGCTCGAGCGCGAAGAACTTGTCTTCGGTCATCAGCTCGGTGATGTCGGTGTCGCCGCCGGTGATCACGCGGGCCACTTCGCCCGAGACCACCTGATCGTGCGGCAGCGCCTTGCCTTGCAGCGCGAAGCCCTCGACCGCGAGATCGAGCGCGGCCTTGCCGTTGGGGCCCGGCAGGCGCAGCTCGACCGGCTCGGGCGGCTTGTAGCCCGCCGCGGCCATCGCCAGCGCCTTCTTTTTCGCGTCGTAGAGCAGCCGGTCGCGGTTCATCGTGACGCCGTCGCTGGGCCGCAGGATCATCATGTCGCGCGCCTCGGCGGCGGATTTCGCCACCTGCGCGGTCGAGATCATCTCGAACACCTTGGCGATCGGCGGCATCGGGCCGTTGGCCGGCTTCTTCGCCGTCATCCAGCGCGTGACCAGCTCCTTGCAGCCGCCCCAGCCCGGCAGCACGCCGACGCCGACCTCGACGAGGCCGGTATACGTCTCGGCATGCGCCTGCACCGCGGAGGAATGCAGCAGCATCTCGCAGCCGCCGCCGAGCGCCATGCCCGAGGGCGCGGCGACAACGGGGAACGGCGCGTATTTCATGCGCTTGTAGGTTTTCTGGCCGCCCTCGATGAGGCCCTCGATCATCGGCCACACGCCGACATTCGCGGCGAACAGCGCGAGGCCGATATTGGCGCCGACCGAGAAATTGTCGCCCTCGTTGTAGAGGACCAGCGCCTTCATGTTCTTCTGCACGTGATCGATCGACTTGCCGAGCATCTCGGCCACGTCGTTGTCGATCGCGTTCATCTTGGTGTGGACCTCGAAGCAGGCGACGCCGTCGCCGATGTCCCACAGGCTGGCCGAGCCGTTCCGGAGGATCGGCTTGGATTTGCGCTTCACGTCGGCGAGCAGCAGCACGCCTTCGGGCCGCGCGACGGGAACGTAGGCGCCGGACGGCGTGAACTGCTCGAGCACGCCGCTCGTGGTGCGATAGAAATTGCCGTCGCCGACCTTGGCCAGCAGCGCGGGCACCGGCTTTCCGGAGGCCTTCAGCTTTTCTGCGAACCATTTCGGGCCGAGCTTGTCGATCAGCTCGAACGGCCCCCATTTCCACGCGTAGCCGAGCTTCATGCCCTGATCGACGGCGAAGATGTCGTCGGCGATTTCGGGCACCAGCGACGCGGCGTAGCCGAGCGTCTTTGCCAGCATGTCCCAGGCGAACTTGCCGCCCTTGTCGGGGTGCGAGACGAGCTTCTGGAGATCCTTGCCGCCGACCGAGACGCTTTCGAGCTGCGCGCGCTGCGAGGCCGCGTAGGCGCCGGTCTTGAGATTGATCGATTCCTTGACGCGCTCCTTGCCCGCCTTGTTCATGCGGTAGAAGCCGCCCTTGCCTTTCCTGCCCGTGTAGCCCTCGGCGATCATC
>CAZUYG010000459.1:0-3872 GCA_964624265.1 uncultured Candidatus Odyssella sp. | reverse complement strand
TTCCTGCTCGCGCGCCGCCGTCTCGGCGATCGTCCGTGCAGCTTCGACCTGAGCCGCATCGACCGCACGAAACGCGACGCCGCGCGTCACGTAGCGGAGCTGCTCGTAGCGGACGCGCTGGTCGCGCAGCGATTTGCGCAACGCATCGCGCACCGTCTTGAGCGTGTCGGCCTCGACGCTCTTCATCTCGGCTTCGAGCAGCAGATAGGCGCCGCCCTGGAGATCGAGGCCAAGGTTGAACTGCTGATGCGGAACGTAGCTCGGCAGCGAATCGGCCGTGCTTTTCGGCAGCAGGTTGGGGGCCGCGAACAGCAGCGCCACCACGCAGGCGAGCAGCGCGCTCCACAGCTGGAATCGGGAGATGTTGATCATCGGGGCGCCCCGGCTTCGGCGCGCGGCAGCGCGCTCAGCGTCCGAACAGCTTCTTCAAGAGACCAGGCTTGCCGTCGTTCGCAGGCTGGCCGGGAGCGCCCGGCTGCGGGGTCATGGCCTGCGGATTCCAGAGACCGGCGATCTGCCCGCGCGCGATCTGGACGCGCACGTTGTCGGCGATCTCGACCTCGACCGTCGGGCTGTTCTCGTGCGCCTTGATGACCTTGCCGACGATGCCGCCGGCCGTCATCACCTCGTCGCCCTTCTTGATCGCAGCGATCAGCGCGCGATGCTCCTTCATTTTCTTCTGCTGCGGACGGATCAGCAGGAACCAGAAGACCACGAAAATCAGGACGAGCGGCAGGATGCCCGTCAAGAAGCTGTCCGCGCCCGCCGGCTTGGCGGCATCCTGCGCGAATGCCTGGGAAATCCACATTGAGACGTCTCCGCTGTCCGGGAATAGCAAAGCGGCGCCTCACCAGATCGGGGGCGCCCCTGATTTCTCCGGAATATACAAGTCCTTGCCCCCCGTTCAAGGGCGCCGAAGTGCCGCGGCGGAAGGCCTCTCGCGGGGTGTTCAGCATTGGCGGCCCGCGCGCGCGGGGACGGCCATGGGCGGGATGTCCACGCGAATCCGCTCGCCGTCGTCGGTTACCAGATAGTCGTCGAAACCGCTCCCCGAGAGACGGCGCACCAGCTCCCGGCGCGCGGACGCGATGAACGTGTCCTGGAGTCCGGCGAGGCCGAAACCCGTCAGGCTGACACTCACCTCGCCGCCGGTCGCCGCACGAACGGCAAGTCCGGGCATCGAGGCACCGGACGTCAGCTTCGCGGCTTCGGAGACCTGCGAGATGTTCGCCGCGGCCCGGGCCAGCGACGACGGCTCGGTGCCAAAGCGGATCGCGCCGCCGCTGATGCGAAGGTTTCCGTGACGGATGCCGTCCGCGCGCAAGGCAGCGCCGATATCGTCGCGAATCCGGCGCAGCGCGTTGCGATAGACGACGCCCCACTCTGGCGCCAGCACGAACGCAATGCCGCTAGCCGCATCCGCGCCGCGCGCCGCGTTCTCCAATGCACGATCCGTTTCGCCCGATTTCGAGCTTGCCGAACCCGGCGCCGCAAGCCCCACCGCGGATGCGCAGACGATCCCCGTGATGATCGCTTGCAAACGCAACACGCCAACCCACGCACTCATCGCGCGCCCCGCTCCGTTGTTGCAGCCGTCCAGCGATTCCATATGGAGGCCGCGTTGACCGCTGCAAGGCCGGTGGCTAGGTTCGCGCGAAATTTTTCAGCGCCTGCAGAAATGCCCAAGAGCCGCAAACAGAAATCGCGCGCGCAAGCGCAGAAACCGAACGGCCTCGACGACGCCACGCTGGCGCGCATCGCGGCCGCGCTGGAACGGATGTCGCCCCCGGCGCCGCCGGCCGCGTCGCTCGCGAAGGGCGAGGCATTCGTTTGGCACGCGGATGAGGGCCGGCTCGAGGCGGTGGCGAAGATCAACCGGCTCGATCTTTCACTGCTGCAAGGCGTCGAGCGCCAGCGCGAGTCGCTGCTCGACAACACGCGCCGCTTTGCCAGGGGCCTGCCGGCGAACAACGCCCTGCTGTGGGGCGCGCGCGGCATGGGCAAAAGCTCGCTCGTGAAGGCCGTGCACGGCGCGGTGAGCAAGGAAACGAAGGGCGCGATTGCCCTCGTGGAAATTCACCGCGAGGACATTCCCTCGCTGCCGCGGCTGCTGGGCGTGCTGCGCGAGGCAAACCGGCGCACGATCCTGTTTTGCGACGATCTCTCCTTCGACGGGCAGGACGCGGCCTATAAATCGCTCAAGGCCGTGCTCGAGGGCGGCATCGAAGGGCGGCCGGACAATGTCATCTTCTACGCCACCTCGAACCGGCGCCACCTGATGCCGCGCGACATGATCGACAACGAGCGCGCGACGGCGATCCACGGCGGCGAGGCGATCGAGGAGAAGGTTTCGCTCTCCGACCGCTTCGGCCTCTGGCTCGGCTTCCACGCCTGCGACCAGGACACGTTCTTCGCCATGCTCGACGGCTACGCCGCGGCCTTCGGCCTCGCGATCGACCGCGCGCAGCTTCACCGCGAGGCGATCGAATGGTCGGTTTCGCGCGGCGCCCGCTCCGGCCGCGTCGCCTGGCAGTTCATCCAGGACGTGGCCGGCCGCCTCGGGAAGCGGCTGGGATGAGGCGGATCAAGCGCGCGGCCGACTTCGACCTCGAATTCTTCCGCCGGTTCTATCTCGATCCCAAGACCGCCGCCGTCTCGCGCCAGGAGATGACGGCGCGCGCGCAATTCATTTCCGCTTTTGCGGACCATCTCGGCCTCGGGGTTCGCCGCATCCTCGACGCCGGCTGCGGGCTCGGCCTGATGCGGCCGACGTTCCGCCGCATCTTCCCCGAGGCGCGCTATCTCGGCCTCGAGATCAGCAAGGACATGTGCGCGAAATATGGCTGGACGCACGGCTCGGTGGACACCTGGCGCGGCGCGCGGCCGTTCGACATCGTGGTCTGCTACGACGTGGTGCAATACCTGCCGGACGGGCGCGCCGCCGCGGCGCTGGCCAATCTCGCGCGCCATTGCCGCGGCCTGCTCTATTTCAGCGCGCTCACGCGCGAAGACTGGCTGCACAATTGCGACCGCACGCGCACCGACCGCGACGTCCACATGCGCCCCGCCGCCTGGTACCGCCAGCGGCTGCGCCGCCGCTTCCATGAGGCGGGCGCCGGCCTCTGGGTGCGCAAGGGCGCGCCGGTCACGCTGTGGTCGCTCGAGTTCCAGCAATAGGCGTGGGCACCGGCCCGAAATCCGCCCGCCGGAGGCGGAGTTAGTCACCGCACGGAAACGTCTCGCCGAAAGCCCCGGCGAGGCCTAATTCACGCCGGCTCAACTCGCACCCCAGGGGAGAACACCGATGGCCATCAAGATTCTCGGCATCAGCGGCAGCCTGCGCAAACAGTCGTTCAATCTCAGCGCGCTGAAGGCGGCGCAGCAGCTCTTGCCCGCCGACACGACGCTCGACATCTACGACATCGCCGGCCTGCCGCTCTACAACCAGGACGAGGAGCAGAACCCGACACCGAAGGTGACGGATTTCAAGGCCAAGATCCGCGCCGCCGACGCGATCCTGTTCGCGGTGCCCGAGTACAACTACTCGATCGCCGGCGTGCTCAAGAACGCCATCGACGTCGCGTCCCGCCCCTACGGCGACAGCGCCTGGGCCGGCAAGCCGGTGGCGGTGATGGGCGCCTCGGTCGGCGTGCTCGGCACGTCGCGCGCGCAGTATCACCTGCGCCAGTGCTTCGTGTTCCTCAACATGCAGCCGGTGCAGCAGCCTGAGGTGCTGATCCGCGAATGCGCGAACAAGTTCGACGCGCAGGGCAACCTCACCGACGACGCCGCGAAGAAGCTGATCGGCACGCTGCTCGCCAACCTCGTGGCGCTCGCGAAGAAGAAGTAGCGTCCGTTTCGCGCGCTATTCG
>CAZUYG010000458.1:0-3883 GCA_964624265.1 uncultured Candidatus Odyssella sp. | reverse complement strand
CGACGCGACCGGCATCGGCCCCTGCTCGGCGATGAGCTGCCGCAACAGCGGGAGGAGCGGCGTCTCGGCCGGCGCGCTCACGCGGCGGCGGGCTGGGCAGCCGCGCGCTTGCGCGCGCGCCAGATGAAGAACACGCCGATGATCACCAGCGGCAGGCTCAGCACCATGCCCATCGTGATCGGGCCAAGCAGATAGCCCAAATGCGCATCGGGCTCGCGGAAGAATTCGCCGATGATGCGCGCGACGCCGTAGCCCGCGCAGAAGAAGCCGCCGATCTCGCCGGGGCGCGAGAGTGAATCGTGACGCTTGCGCATGTACCAGAGCAGCGCGAACAGGCAGAGGCCCTCGAGGAAGCCCTGATAGAGCTGGCTCGGATGGCGTGCCACCTGCAGCGGGTCGGCCGGGAACACCATCGCCCACGACACGTCGGAAGGCCGGCCCCATAGCTCGCCGTTGACGAAATTCGCCATGCGCCCGAGAAAAAGCCCGATCGGCGTCGCGAGCGCGCCGAGATCGTAGACCGAGAGCAGCCGCCGCTTCCGCGAATGGGCGATCCACGTCATCGCCAGGATCACGCCGATGAGGCCGCCGTGAAACGACATGCCGCCCTTCCACAGCGACAGCACTTCGTCGAGATGGTGGATGTAGTAGCCGGGCTTGTAGAACAGCACGTAACCGATGCGCCCGCCGAGCACGACGCCGAACGTCGCCCAGAACAGCAGGTCGTCGCAGTCCTTGGGCTCCATGAGGCGCTTGCCGGCCGGCCGGTCGGCCACGACCTTGCGCACGTGCCACCACGCGAACACGAGGCCCGCCACGTAGGCGAGCGCATACCAGCGCACGCTGAACGGCCCGATCGCGAACGCGGTGGGATCGATGCGCGGGTAGGGAATGGCGAGCAGGAAATCGAACATCAGAGATAAGGGTCCTTCGCCGCAAGGTGATCGCGCACGTAGCGCGCCACGCCCTCTTCGAGCGGCGTGAACGGCGCCGCATAGCCGGCGGCGCGCAGGCGCTCCATTTTCGCCTCGGTGAAATACTGATAGCGCGGGCGGATCTCGGGCGGCATGTCGATGTAGGCGATTTTCGAGGGTTTGCCCGCCGCCGCGAATACCGCGAGCGCGAGGTCTTCGAAGCTGCGCGCCCGGCCGGTTCCGCAGTTGAAAAGGCCACTCACCTCGGGGTGATCGTAGAGCCAGAGCATGACGCTCACGCAATCGCCCACCCAGATGAAGTCGCGCTTCTGCCCGCCGTCGGGATAGTCGGGGCGGTGCGACTTGAACAGGCGCGCGGTCTCGCCCGCCATGATGCGCGGATGGATCTGGTGTACGACGCTGCGCATCGAGCCCTTGTGATACTCGTTGGGCCCGAACACGTTGAAGAACTTGAGCCCGGCCCATTGCCGCGGCCGCGCCGCGTTCGACGAAACCTCGCGCGCGACGAAGCGGTCGAAGGCGTGCTTGCTCCAGCCATAGGGATTCATCGGCCGGAGCTTGGCGAGCCCGGCGATGCTGCCGTCGTCGTCGAACCCTTCGTCGCCGTCGCCATAGGTGGCGGCGGAGGAGGCATAGATGAGCCGCCAGCCGCGCTCGGCGGCGAGCGCCCACAGCCTCTGCGGCAGCGCGATGTTCGTGCGCGCGATGAGGTCGGCGTCGGTCTCGGTCGTGGAGGAGACGGCGCCCATGTGGAAGATCGTGTCGATCCGGTCGGCCGCCTTGTCGAGGAAAGCGGCCGTGTCCTCGGGCGGCACGATCGCGGCCAGCTCGCGCTTGGCGAGATTGCGCCACTTGGATTCGCTGCCGAGCCAGTCGATGACGGCGATGGGGCCCGCGCCGCGCGCCTCGAGGCCCGCGACGAGATTCGAGCCGATGAATCCGGCACCGCCGGTGACGACGATCATGCCCGTATTCCCGTGGATGGCGGCCGTTATAGGAGCGCCGCCATCCACCGGCAAGGCGGGAGGAATCTCAATGGCTATGGCCCGCCGGCATGCCGCGGCGCACCGGAACCGAAAGCGTCATCCGTCCAGCACGCTCGAACGTCAGCGTGAGCGGCGCGCTCTCGCCGTCCTTGAGCGCGCCCTTGACGCCGAGCAGCATGACGTGGAGACCGCCCGGCTTGAGCTCGGCGGCGGCGCCGGCCGGCACGTCGATCGCCGGAACTTCGCGCATCTTGGCGATGCCGTTCTCGATGATGTGCGTGTGCAGCTCCACCTTGCCTGCCACCGGCGATTCCGCGCGCAGCAGGCGGTCCGGCTTTCCGTCCGTCGTGCGGATCGTCATGTAGGCCGCCGTGTTCGGAACGCCGGCGAGCGAAGCGCGCATCCAGGTTTGCGAAAGCTCGATATTGTTCTGGCGCTGCACGTGCTGCGCGTTTGCCGCCGCGGCGGGAAACGCGAGCGCAAGCATGACGGCGATGAGTCTTTTCATGGTTTCTCTCCTTGGGTTAGCGGGCGAGGGCCGAGCGAATCGCGCCGGCCATGGTTTCGGGCGTGTCGGTGTGGCGCAGGTAGCTGACGAACCGGCCCGTGCGGTCCATCACGTAGAGAAAGGCCGAGTGGTCGACGAGGTAGTTGCCGGTCCCCGCGCGTTCGTGCTTCGCGTAATAGACGCGGTAGGCGCGCGCGGCGCGCGCGATCTGCTCGGGCGATCCGGAGAGGCCGACGATCCGCGAGTCGAAGGCCGCCACGTATTCCGCCAGCCGCGCCGGCGTGTCGCGCTCGGGATCGACGCTCACGAACAGCGGCGCGACGCGGCCGGCGTCGCGGCCCAGCAGCCGTAGCGCCTCCGCCACGTTCATGAGGCTCATCGGGCAGACGTCCGGGCAATAGGTGTAGCCGAAGAACATCAGCATCGCCTTGCCGCGATAGTCGGCCTCGGTCACGCGCTTGCCCGTGTGATCGACGAGCTCGAACGGACCGCCGAGCGCCAGTGCCGGCGATTCTGCGTCGGGCGGGCGATGCATGATTTCGAATGCGGCGAAACCGGCGCTGCTGAGCGCGAGCGCCGCGACACCGATCGCAAGCGATGCTCTCAGGCGCATGGTTTGCGCCCGCGCGGCGATAGAGACAGCAGGGGGCGGCATGCGCGCCCGTGGCGCGCCAGTTCAGACGAAGATCGGGCAAGCATGAAGCACCCGCGAAGATGCGAACCGGCGGCGCGCAAGAAATGAAGCGCGCTCTCAGCGATCGGCCGGCCGCGGTGAAGACGAGCGGCGGCGAGACTTACGCGGGATCAGGCTGGCGGGCCGCGCGGGCGATGAGCTTCGTGCCGCTGCTCCGCGCGAATGGCCTCGATAGCAAGAGCATCGGCCGGCGCCGCGAGCCGGAGCGAAGGCGCTGCGAGGAAGACCGCATCGGCGGCGGCAAGACTCGAGCAGCCTGGCAGGCAGAGCAGGCACAGACGGAGATCGTGGCCCTTGTCGCCGGCGTCGGCGTCGCCGTTCGCGGGCTGCGAGCGGCAGATTTCGGGATCGGCGAAAGCCGTGCCGACGCCGCCGAGGGCGATCACGCCATAGAACGCGATGACGGCGGCGAGCAGCGCCGCAACGCCACGGCGCCAAGCATGGCCGTGCGACGGCACGACGAATTGGCGGCCCCCTCGCATAAGTTGCATCTAGGCGCCGCGGCGCGGCGCGGGCCAGCCGCGATTTGTCACAGCCGCGCCCGCCGAGCCACTTGCCGCTGCGTGCGGCGCGCCTCTAGAGTCGATCCCCGATCGCAGCGGAGTTTCGGAATGCAATCCTCCAATCGCGTGCTCGACGACATCGCGCGGCTCGCCAACGGCATGATGGGCGTCGCCGCCGGATTCCGCGGCGAGGTCGAGGGCATGATCAAGGCGCGGCTCACCGCGATGCTCGCCGATGCCAATCTCGTCCCGCGCGA
>CAZUYG010000457.1:0-3884 GCA_964624265.1 uncultured Candidatus Odyssella sp. | reverse complement strand
AGCCACGCCGCGCCCACGCCACCGGCGATCGTTCCCGAACCCACGCCGAGCACGATCCACAGCGTATTGCCGACGTAGCGCGGCAGCACGGTTTCGGCGAGATGACCGAGAAATCCGCCCTCCGCCGCGAACGCCTTCCAGACGACCGCTGCCAGCGGCAGCGCGACGGCCGCGGCCAGCACGAGGCCGAACACCGCCCAAGCGCGATCGGGATTAGCGCGCATGACGCCCTACTTGCCTCTCCCGCGGACGCGGGAGAGAGAAAAAAAGGCGCGCGGGCGCGCGGTGGAGCGATCGGGATTTCAAGCGTGGCGTCCGGAACGGTTTGCTCACATTTCGAGCGTATTGATAATTATTCTCACTTACAACACGACCGGATCACCCTCGCGATGCTTACGGCATCGCCCGCCCGCATTCAAAGCCGTGACTTCGAACGAACGGCAGCGCGTAGCGCAGCGCCGGACGCGGCTCAGCGCGGGCGCTGACCCTCGGCGGTCTTCTCGTCCCCGCTTTCCGCGCCCTCGTCTTCCAGCCCTTCGAGCTCGGCGAGTTCGCCTTCTTCGCTCTCGCTCTCCGCCGCCGCGCCGTCGGCACTCTGGCCGGGCTGGAGCACGTGCACGCGGGGCCGCGTATCGAGCAGGCCCGAGGCCTTGAGCTCGTCGAGGCCCGGCAGATCTTCGATCTTCTCGAGACCGAAGTGATCGAGGAATTCCTGCGTCGTCACCCAGGTGACCGGGCGGCCCGGCGTGCGCCGCCGTTTGCCGGGCTTGATCCAGCCGGCTTCGAGCAGAACGTCGAGCGTCCCCTTCGAGAGCGCCACGCCGCGAATGTCTTCGATCTCGGCGCGCGTGACCGGCTGGTGATACGCAATGATACCGAGCGCTTCGAGCGCGGCGCGCGAGAGCTTGCGCGTGACCTTGCGCTCGAGCTGAAGGTGCGGCGCCAGCTCAGGCGCGGTGCGGAACGTCCACGCCTCGGCAACGCGCACGAGACGGATGCCGCGCTGCGCATAGTCCGACGCGATCTCCGCGAGAAGCGCGTCAACGTCAGTGCCGGCCGGCATCCGGTCGGCGATGGCTTTCTGCGAAAGCGGCTCGGGCGAGGCGAAGATCAGCGCCTCGGCCACATGCTTGGCGAGCGCGCGGCGCTCCACGACTTCCGCCTCGGCCGCGACCGCCGTGGGCGCGGCGGCCTCGCCCTGCTCCGCGATCGGCGCCTCCGTCTCCGGAGGTTCTGCCGTGGGCGTGCTGTTGTTCATGGCGTCCTCCACTGGGAGCGCCTCGTTCACGAGCGGTCCTCCGCTTTCCGCACGAAGATCGGCCCGAACGGCCGCTCCTGGTGCAGCATCGCCTTGCCGCTCTTCACCAGCTCCAGGCTCGCCGCGAAGGTCGTGGCCACGGCCGATTTGCGATTGAGGCCCGGCCTCAGGCCCTCGGGGAGATAGCTCAGCAGCGTCGTCCAATCCGGTGTCCTTCCGATCAGGCCTTGCAGGCGGCGGAGCGCGTCTTCGACCGAGAAGATCTCGGCGCGCTCGCGGATCGCCAGCACCTCGCCGCCCTTGCGCCGCTTCTGGTCTGCATAACCCTTGAGCAGCTCGAACAAGGTCACCTGATAGACCACGCGCGTCGATACCGGCAATTCCTCGCTGGTGCCGCGCACGAAGAAATCCACACCCTTTTGCGGCCGCGCCATGAGCCGCTTAACCACGTCGCGGATGCCTTCGAGGCGGCGCAGCTGGAACGCCAGCGCCTCCGCCATCTCCGCGCCGGTGGGCTCGTCCGCCGTCTTGGTCTGCGGCAGCAGCAGCTTCGATTTCAGATAGGCGAGCCATGCCGCCATCACGAGATAGTCGGCGGCGAGATCGAGCTTCAGCTCGCGGGCCTTCTGGATGAAAGAGAGATACTGTTCGGCCAGCGCCAGGATGGAAATGCGCGTGATGTCGACCTTCTGGTCGCGCGCGAGCGCCAGCAACACGTCGAGCGGGCCTTCGAAGCCGTCGAGCGCGAGCACGAACGCGTCGCCGTCGTTTGCGGCTTCGCGCGGCGCGTCCGCGGTGAATTCCGGCGGGGCGATTTCGGGCAGGTCGATGTTCACGCGCCGTCTCCGATGCCGACGATGCTCGCAATGCCGCCGATGATGCCGTTCACGATCGGCCGGATCAGCATGCTGAACAGATTGATCTCGCTGCCGAGCTGATAGGTGACGAGCGGCACGATCAGCAGCACGCCGATCACGATCCACATGCCATAGGGCTCGACGCGTTGCAGCGGGAACGCCAGCGATCCCGGCAGCAGGCCGACGGCGATGCGCCCGCCGTCGAGCGGCGGAATGGGGATCAGGTTGAACACGCCGATCAGCACATTGAAGTAAATCGAGAAGCTCAGCAACCGGCGCAGGAATTCCGGCTCCGCGTTCAGGCCGCCGATCAGCGCCAGGATCACCGCCGAAACGAACGCAAGCGCGAGGTTTATCCCCGGCCCCGCCGCCGCGACCAAGACCATGTCGCGCCGCGGCGAATGGAGCCGGCTGGGATTCACCGGCACCGGCTTGGCCCAGCCAAGAATCCAGCCCGAGGCGATGTAGAGGATCAGCGGCAGCACCACGGTGCCGAACGGATCGATGTGGCGGATGGGATTGAACGAGACGCGGCCCTGCTGATAGGCGGTCGGGTCGCCGAGCTTCCAGGCCACGTAGCCGTGCGCCGCCTCGTGAAACGTGATGGCAATGATCGCGACCGCCGCGACGATGATCAGCGATTCGATACTGGGCAGGGCCGGCATGGCCCCTTTATGCGACGGGAGCGAGCAGCGTAGCAAGCCGCGCGAGCGCCTTCCCCACATCCAGTTTTTTCGGCGGTTTGCGCCATTTCAGGGCAGCGCGATAGCGCTTGAGGCTCTCGCCCGCGAGCGCGCCGGCCCCCGCAGCCACCGCCGCCATCTCGTCCGGATTCCCGTTGCAGTGCAGGGCGATGTCGCAACCGGCCGCGCGGCATTCGCGCGCGCGCAGCTCGAACGATCCGGCCAGCGCTTTCATCGAAAGGTCGTCCGACATCAGCGCGCCGGTGAATCCGATGTGACCGCGGATCACGTCTTCGACGATCGGGCGCGAGGTGGTGGCCGGGGCGGCCTTGTCGAGCGCGGTGTAAAGCACGTGCGCGGTCATCGCCCAGGGCTGATCGGCGAGCGCCTTGAACGGCGCGAAATCGGCCGCTGCCAGCTCGGCCCAGGTGGCACTCACTTCGGGCAGCGAGAGATGGCTGTCGGCCTTGGCGCGGCCATGGCCGGGGATGTGCTTGATCACCGGCGCCACGCTGCCCTCGGCGAAACCCTGGCACCACGCAAGCCCCAGCGCCGCAACGGCATAGGGCTCGCGCGCGAGTGCGCGATCGCCGACGATGTCGTGACAGCCCGGCTGCGGCACGTCGAGCACCGGCGCGCAATCGACGTCGATTCCCATCGCGAGCAGTTCGTGCGCGATGAGCCGCGCGTTGATGCGGCAGGCTTCGATCGCCGCCTTGGGATCGCGTTCGTAGAGATGGCCGAACACCGCGCCGGGCGGCGGATGGCGCCAATGCGGCGGGCGCAGGCGCGCCACGCGCCCGCCCTCCTGGTCGATCAGAGCCGGCGCATGCGGCACGCCCGACGATTTCCGCAGATCGGCGACGAGCGCCTTCACCTGCGCCGGCGTCTCGATGTTGCGTCCGAACAGGATGAAGCCCGCGGGCCGCACTTCGCGGAAAAAGTCGCGCTCGCCCTTGGTCAGCGCCGTCCCCGCACAGCCGAAGATCGCGGCGGTGAGCGACGGCATTCGTTTCCGTTTCCTGGCCGTGACCACGCCGCGCTTCAAGCGTACAGGCGGGCTGCGCGCGCCCCGCGCGAGCCGGC
>CAZUYG010000456.1:0-3894 GCA_964624265.1 uncultured Candidatus Odyssella sp. | reverse complement strand
ATCCTTGCAGGCGATGAGCCGGGCGGGGATGCCGATGGCCGTGCAGCCGGGCGGAACGTCTTTCGTCACGACCGCGTTGGCGCCGACGCGCGCATCGGCGCCGACCGTGATCGGCCCCAGGATCTGCGCGCCCGAACCGACGATGACGCCGCGCTGCAGAGTGGGATGGCGCTTCGTGTTGCGCTGGGCATCCGAATTCTCCGCCGGCGAAGTCCCGCCGAGCGTGACGCCGTGATAGAGCGTCACGTCGTCGCCGACCTCGGCCGTCTCGCCGATGACGACGCCCATGCCGTGGTCGATGAACAGCCGCTCGCCGATCGTGGCGCCGGGGTGGATCTCGATCCCGGTGACCCAGCGGCCCCAGTTCGAGGTCACGCGGCCCAGGAAGCGCATCTTGTGCCGCCAGAACCAGTTGGCGAGCCGGTGCCAGCGCACGGCGTGGAAGCCGGGATAGGCGAAGAACACTTCGAGGCGCGAGCGGGCGGCCGGATCGCGCGCCCGGATGCCGTCGATGTCGGCGATCATCCTCTTGAACATGAAGGGCTTAGCTCCCATATGGCCGCCCTGCCCGGCGCCCAGCGGGCGCCTTGCGGGGGGTGGCTCGAGCACTGAATCGTTGCCCACGCGCACGAGGCGATATAATGAGTGACCCCCGGGGGTCAAGAAAGCCCCTTCGACCGTGCGTCGAGGCCTGGTACCAAGCCTCTGAAATGCCGACAATTTCTCGCCCCATTGGATCGCCGACATGCCGGACGTGATTATTCCCGGGCCCGAAGGAAGGCTCGAAGGCCGCTATCACCACAGCAAGGCGCCCAACGCGCCCATCGCGCTGCTGCTGCATCCGCATCCGCAGCACGGCGGCACGATGAACAACAAGATCGTCTACCAGCTCTATCACCTGTTTGCGCGGCGCGGCTTCTCGACCCTGCGCTTCAATTTCCGCGGCGTCGGCCGCTCGCAGGGCAGCTACGACCGCGGCGAGGGCGAACTCTCCGATGCGGCGGCGGCGCTCGACTGGCTCCAGGGCCAGAGCCCGACCGCGGCGCATTGCTGGATCGCCGGCTTCTCGTTCGGCGCGTGGATCGGCATGCAGCTGCTGATGCGCCGGCCCGAAATCGACGCGTTCATCTCGGTGGCGCCGCCGGCCAACATCTACGATTTCGGCTTCCTCGCCCCCTGCCCCTCTTCGGGCATGATCATCCAGGGCTCGGCCGACAAGATCGTGCCGCTCGATTCGGTGCAGAAGCTGGTGACCAAGCTCAATCACCAGAAGGGCATCAAGATCGACCACCGCATCATCGACAAGGCCGATCATTTCTTCTCGAACCACATCGACGAGCTGACCAGCAACGTCGAGGATTATCTCGAGAAGCACCTGACGCCGATGCGCCGCAAGACCGGCCGCACGCGCGAGGTGAAGGAAGCCGCGCCGCGCTGAGCCGCGCCGCACGGCGAACGAAAATGAAAGGGGCGGGTCTTGCGACCCGCCCCTTCGTTTTGCCGGACCGGCCTAGACCGCCGCCAGCGCCTGATCGAGATCGGCGATGATGTCGTCCGGATGCTCGATGCCGACCGAAAGCCGCACATAGCCGTCGGTGACGCCGGTCTGCGCCTGCTCTTCGGGCGAAAGCTGCGAGTGCGTCGTGGTCGCCGGATGGATCGCCAGCGAGCGCGCGTCGCCGATGTTCGCGACGTGATAGAACATACCGAGCTTGCCGATGAAGTTGCGCCCGGCCACCTTGCCGCCCTTCAGCTCGAAGCCGACGAGCCCGCCATAGCCGCCCTTCAGATACGCGTCCGCCCGGCGCTTCGCCTCGCCGGTCATGACGCCCGGATAGATCACTTTCGCGACCTTCGGATGCTTGGCGAGATAGGCCGCGACGGCGGCGCCGTTCTGGCAGTGCTGGCGCATGCGCAGCGCGAGCGTCTCCAGGCCCTGGATGAACATGAACGCGTTGAACGGCGACATCGCCGCGCCCACGTCGCGCAGCAGGGTCACGCGCGCCTTGATGATGTAGGCGACCGGGCCGATCGGCTTCACCGCCTGCGTCCACACCGCGCCGTGGTAGCTCGGATCGGGCTGGTTCAGCATCGGGAAGCGGTCGGCGTGCTTTTCCCAGTCGAAATTGCCGCCGTCGACGATGATGCCGCCGATCGAGGTGCCGTGGCCGCCGATGTATTTCGTCGTCGAGTGCATCGTGATCGCGGCGCCGTGTTTGATCGGCTGGCACAACACCGGCGCGGCCGTGTTGTCCATGATCAGCGGCACGCCGAGCGAACGGCCGATCTTTGCCACCTCGGCGATCGGGAACGCGGCGAGCTTCGGGTTCGGCAGCGTCTCGCCGTAGTAGCAGCGCGTCTTCGCGTCGGTCGCGCGGCGAAAATTCTCGGGATCGGCCGGATCGACGAAGCGGCACTCGATGCCCATCGTCTTCATCGTGTTGGCGAACAGGTTCCAGGTGCCGCCGTAAATGTCGGTCGCGCAGACGAAATTATCGCCGGCGTGGCAGATGTTCTGCACCGCGAACAGCGACGCCGCCTGGCCCGACGCGAGCGCCAGCGCCGCCACGCCGCCCTCCAGCGCGGCCACGCGCTCCTCGAGCACGGCCTGCGTCGGATTCATGATGCGGGTGTAGATGTTGCCGAATTCCTTGAGCGCGAACAGGTTCGCGGCGTGGTCCGGCGAATTGAACTGATACGACGTCGTCTGATAGATCGGCACGGCCACCGCCGTCGTGGCGGGATCGGACCGGTAGCCGGCGTGCAGGACGATCGTCTCCGGGTTTTGGCTTTTTGTGGGCATTGTGTCCCCTCTCTCGCTGATACATCACGGAGTGCGCAGCACCGTGCCAGAAGTACGGAGCCGCGGGAAGATCGGCGCTATTGCCTAGCCGCTACAATATCGGAAGCGGCCGGCCGTCAGGATTTGCGATGCAGCACGCCGCCCGCCATCGGGCGCGGGCAGCCGGTGGTGCGCGGGAAGGTGATCGGCAGCCCGTCGAGCGCGCGCAGCGCGAGATAGGCGAAGGCCTGCGCCTCGGTCGCGTCGCCGTCCCAGCCGACCGCTTCGACCGGATCGACCGGCTCCGGCATCGCCGCGCGCAGCGCCGCCATGATCACCGGATTGTGCCGGCCGCCGCCGCACACCAGCCAGCGCCGCGCCGGCGCCGGGACCCCATCGCGCGCCGTGGCGACCGCGCGCGCGGGGACGGCCACCAGGGTCGCCGCCCCGTCTTCGGGCGAAAGCCGGGCGACCGGCGCGGGATCGAAATGGCCGCGGTCGAGGCTCTTCGGCGGCCGCCGCGAAAAGTAGCCGTTCGCGAGAATCGCGGCTGCGGCGGCTTCGTCGACGCGCCCGGCGCGGGCGAGGCGCCCGTCGTGATCGTAACGGCCGCCCGCGTGCTTCATCACCCAGTCGTCGAGCAGCGCGTTGCCGGGCCCGGTATCGAAGGCGAGCAACGCCGCGTCGTCGGGCGCAGCGCTCGCCGGATCGAAGGCGGCGCCGATCCAGGTCACGTTGGCGACGCCGCCGATGTTGAGCACGGCGACCGGCAGCGACAGCGCGCTCGCCAGCGCCGCGTGAAACACCGGAACCAGCGGCGCGCCCTGCCCGCCGGCCTTCACGTCGGCGGTGCGGAGATCGTTCACGACATCGATGCCGGTGAGCCGCGCGAGCAGCGCGCCGTCGCCCAGCTGCACCGTTTCCCCCGCCTCGGGCCGGTGCCAGATCGTCTGACCGTGATACCCGACGACGTCGACGTCGCTGCGCGAAATCCCGTGCCGCGCGATCAGCGCTTCGACCGCCTCGGCATTGGCGCGCGTCAGCGTCTCGACCAGCGCCGGCGGCGCGCCGAGCTTGCCGAAATGCGCGCGGACGTCGCGGCGAAGCGCGTC
>CAZUYG010000455.1:0-3905 GCA_964624265.1 uncultured Candidatus Odyssella sp. | reverse complement strand
CAGCAGCACCAGCGCGTATTCGCCCGCGGTGCGCGCCGCGGCGCCCGCCGCGACGCGCATCAGCGCTTCGTCGCTGCGTCCGTGCCCGGGAAAGATGCGCCGTGCGGCGGCCATTGCGGCGTCGCTGGCCGCGAGCATCGCGCGATTGACGGCTTCGCCGGCCACGGCGGCGCCGAGCGCCGCGGCGGCGGCCTGCGTCAGCGCGGCGGCGGCGTCCGCCTCGGCCCGGCGCCATGCCGGCATTTCCTCGTCGCGCTGCAGAACGCCCTCGGCCGCGCCGAGGTCGTGCAGCCACACCTGCACGGCGCTGCGGAAGCCGAGTTTCGTGCAATAGTCCGCGGCGCAGCGTCGGTCGGCCTCGCCGGGCTTGTCGCCGAGATGCGCGAACCACTTCGTTTCGGCGAACTCGGCGGCGAGATCCGATAAGATCAATCGCGCGGGATCGGTCATGCCAGTGCCGCGCCGTGCCGGCGCCATTCGTGATCGGATTGCACGCCTTCCCCCGCCGCGATCATGGATTGAAGATCGGCCCCAGGCGCGGACTTTACCCCGCTGCGGGCGCGTCTGTCATTCCGTCACGACTGCGGCGGCACTCCGGGAATTCGAACGCGGATTCGTTCGGCCCGGAGCGGATCCGGGCCGCACGCACGGCGCCAAGGCTCAATGCGGCGCTGAAATCGGCTCGTTGCCGCGCTGCTCGCGCCACAGGCCGAGCTTCTTGTGCACCGGCCGGTCCGAGAAGCTGAACAGCACCGCGTCCGCATCGGCCTCGTGATAATGCGGCATCCACGAGGGCACCACGAACACGTCTTTCGGTTTCCATTCGAAGGTCTGTCCCGCGATCACGGTGCGGCCCTTGCCCTCGACGGGCGAATAGACCGTGCCGTCGGTCGAGCGATACGACACCGTCTTGAAGCCCTTCGGCAGCAGCTGCATGAAGGTGCCGATCGTCGGCATCGCGAAATCGCCGGTGGTGGGATCGATGTATTGCACCTTCAGGCCGTGGCACGGATCCCACTGCTCGTATTTCCGCATCTTCTCGAGCGTCTCGCGCGTCTTCGCATAGGGATAGTTGAAGATCGGCGAGCACTTGCCCTGCTTCTCGTAGCCGAGCGGCACCACGTTGCCGCCATACATGTCGGGCGAATAGTTTACCGGCCGCGAGAGCGGCTGCTCTTCCTTCGGGAAATGCTCGAGGAAGCTCGTGTCGAGCGTGTTGACGAGCGGAACGTCGAGCCCGTCCATCCACACCATCGGCTTGTCGCTCTCGTTGCCGTGGTCGTGCCAGGTCCAGGGCGGCGTGATCACGAAATCGCCCTCGGACATCAGCGTCTTCTCGCCGTCCACCGCGGTGTAGGCGCCCTTGCCTTCGATGATGAAGCGCAGCGCCGAGGCGGCGTGGCGGTGCGCCGGCGCGATCTCGCCCGGCAGGATGAGCTGCAGCCCGGCATAGAGCGAATGCGTGACGCGCGACTGGCCGCGCAGGCCGGGGTTTTCGAGGATGAGAACGCGGCGCTCGGCCTCTTTCGCGGTGATGAGGCGGCCGGCATCCATCACGTAGGGCCGCACCTCGTCGTAGCGCCAGATATACGGCTTGGCCGGCGACACCGGCTCCTTGGTGACGAGGCTCGCGAGCACCTCCCAGAGCGGAGTCATGCTCGACTTGTCGATCGTCTTGTAAAACTGCTGGCGTTGCGGATTGCGGGATGCGGTGTCGTCCATGGGCGCTCCTCCTGGCCTCCGTCGTTCCGGAGGCGGCTCGCGGCCGGAGCCAGAGGCGGCATCCTGGCCAGCTTTATCGGCGCAGATTATCAGTATACGGATGAATTGTCACGAGCGAAAATTGCGCTGCCAGACCGCGCTAGTCGTTCGCGAGAATCAGGTTGCGCACCAGCGGATAGATCTGCGCCTGCCATTTGCGGCCGCTGAACACGCCGTAATGGCCGGCGCCGGGCTGCAGATGGTGGCGCTTCTTGTAGGGGCGGATGCTCGTGCACAGCTCGTGCGCGGCCAGCGTCTGGCCCACCGCGCAGATGTCGTCGCGCTCGCCTTCCACCGTGAAGAGGGCGGTGCGCTTGATCGCACGCGGATCGACGCGCTTGCCGCGCCATTCGAGCCGGCCCTCTGCAAGCCGCGCCTCCTGGAACACGATGCGCACGGTCTCGAGATAGAACTCCGCCGGCAGGTCGAGCACGGCGAAATACTCGTCGTAGAACGTCTTGATCGCCTCGGCCTTCGCCATGTCGCCGTCGGCGAGGTGCTCGAACAGGTCGATATGCGCCTGCAGATGCCGCTCGTAGTTCATGCTCATGAACGCGGCGAGCTGCACGAAGCCGGGATAGACGCGCCGCGCGGCGCCCTTGAAGCCCCACGGCACCGTCGCGATCAGGTTGCGCTCGAACCAGGTGATCGGCCGCTCGGTGGCAAGCTTGGTGACGGTGGTGGGGTTCACGCGCGTGTCGATCGGTCCGGCCAGCAACGTCATCGTGCGCGGCAGCGCGCGGTGCTTGGCCTCCGACATGATGGCGACGGCCGCCAGCGCCTGCACGCAGGGCTGGCACACGGCGATGATGTGCGCGCCGGGGCCGATCGCGTCGAGGAAGCCGATGAGGTGCTCGACATATTCGTCGAAGCCGAAACGCCCGGCCGCGCGCGGCACTTCGCGCGCATTGTGCCAGTCGGTGATGTAAACGTCGTGCTCCGGCAACAGCGTCTCCACCGTGTTGCGCAGCAGCGTCGCGAAGTGGCCCGAGAGCGGCGCGACCAGCAGCACGCGCGGCTGGGGCGCCGAGACGTCCTTGGCGAAGCGCAGCAGCGTGCCGAACGGCGTCGTCTTCGTCGCCTCCTCGCGCACCGGCAGCGTCTCGTTGCCGACGCGGACGCTCTCGATGCCGAACGACGGCCGCTGGTGGGTCAGGCGCGCCCGGGAGAGCAGTTCGTAGGCGGCCGCCATGTTGGAGATCGTCTGGCCGCGCGCGGCGCGCTGCCCGGCCACGGCCGCCAGCGCCACCTGCGCCAGCGCGCGCACCGGGGTCATGATGTCGGCCTGAAGCTGGTAAGCGTGATAAAGCATGCGCCCGTTTTCGGCTCGATTATTGCAAGGTCGTTGGGCACGCATTCCCGGGATGGGCAGAAGGCCGCCCCAAGTCCAAGAAAGGTGCCCATGGCAAAGGCAACGCTCACGATCAGTAGCAAGAACTATTCCTCTTGGTCCTTGCGCGGCTGGCTGATGTGCCGAATGGCGGGCATCGACTTCGAGGAAAAGGTGATGCCGGCCGACGATCCCTCGACCCGGGCCGAGCTGCTGCTGCTGTCGCCGTCGTTCCTCGTGCCGGCCCTGACCTATGACGGCGTAAAGGTGTGGGACACGCTGGCGATCGGCGGATTCCTCAATGAGATCAAGCCCGAGGCCGGCTTCTATCCGGACGACCAGAAGGCGCGCGCGCATTGCCGCTCGATCTGCGGCGAGATGCATTCGGGCTTCGCCAATCTGCGCGCGGCGTTGCCGATGAACCTCAAGGCGCACTATCCCGGATTCAAGATCTGGGCCGGCGCGCAAGCGGATATCGACCGCGTGATCGCGATCTGGCGCGAATGTCTCGAGACCTACGGCGGGCCGTATCTTTTCGGCGCCACGCTCACCCTGGCCGATGCGATGTATGCGCCGGTCTGCACGCGCGTCGCCACGTATGGCGTGGCGCTCGATCCCGCCTGTGCGGCCGATTCCGCGCGAATTCTCGCCTGGCCCGCGATGCAGGAATGGATCGCCGCCGCGAAGCAGGAGCCCGACGATATCGAGGAGCTGGAGGTCGAATTTTGACGACGGCCGCGGAAGCGCCCGCTCAAATCAAGATCAGGATGTAAACGCCCCACGCGATCAGCCCCGTCCCCGCAATGCGCGCGAC
>CAZUYG010000454.1:0-3907 GCA_964624265.1 uncultured Candidatus Odyssella sp. | reverse complement strand
CAACGCCTTTTCTAGCGGCTTGGTATAACTCATCCTGGTTCGCCTCGGGCAGCGGGGGGCGCGGCACGTCGCGCCGCAGCCCGCGCAGCGCCTCGGCCGCATTGCGGTCCGCGATGCCCGAGAGCCGCGCGAGCACGGTGCCGCGCGCCTGACCGAGCACTTTCACCTCGAAGCGCCGCCCGCCGCTCTCGTCGCTCACCGCGCCATAGGCCGCGATATCGGCCGGATCGGCGGTGAAGCTCTTGATACGGACGGTGCCCTGCACGCCGTGGACGCCCACGATCGTGCCGAGGCAGACCTTCTCCGGGCGCGGCACGCGGCGCGCGCCGCCTTAGGCTTTCGCTTCCGCGGGCGCCGCGGCGGCGGCGGCCTTCTTGGCTTCTTCCATGCGCTCGAGCGTCTTGGCGCGCGGCTTGTCCTTCTTCGTCTGGTTCGTCGGGATCGCCGGCGCCGCGACGAGGCCCTTCTTGCTCAGCATGCGCGCGACGCGGTCCGACGGCGTGGCGCCGACCTTGAGCCAGTGCTTCGCGCGTTCCTCGACGACGATGAGGCGCTGCTCGCTGTCCTGCGGCAGCATCGGGTTGTAGGAGCCGATGCGCTCGATGAAGCGGCCGTCGCGGGGGCTGCGCGAATCGGCGACCACGATCTTGTAGAACGGCCGCTTCTTGGCGCCGGCGCGCGCGAGGCGGATTTTGAGAGCCATTGTCGTCTTTCTCCTTGGGTGAACGTCAGAACTTTCCCCCGCGCGGGAATCCGGGCGGGAATTTCGGCATCTGCTGGCCCTGCAGGCGTTGAAGCTGCTCGGGCGTCGGCATCTGGCCGCCGAACTTGGCGCCCATCTTCTTCGCCTGCTTCATCACGCGCTGCATTTCCATGAACTGCTTCAGCAGCCGGTTGACGTCGGACACTTCGGTGCCCGAGCCGGCCGCGATGCGCCGCTTGCGCGACGCCTGGATCACGTCGGGGTTGACGCGCTCCTTCTTGGTCATCGAGAGGATGATCGCTTCCTGGCGCGAGAGGACGCTTTCGTCGATCTGCGCGCCGGCGAGCTGCTTCTTCATCTTGGCGACGCCGGGCAGCAGGCCGAGCAGGCCCGACATGCCGCCCATCTTCTTGAGCTGGCGGAGCTGGCTCAGCAGATCCTCGAGATCGAACCGGCCCTTCTGCAGCTTGGCCGCGAGCTTCTCCGCCTCTTCGCGCTCGATCGTCTCGGCCGCCTTCTCGACGAGCGAAACGACGTCGCCCATGCCGAGGATGCGGCGCGCGATGCGATCGCCGTGGAACGGCTCGAGCGCGTCGAGCTTTTCGCCGACGCCCATCAGCTTGATCGGCCGGCCGGTGACGGCGCGCATCGAAAGCGCGGCGCCGCCGCGCGCGTCGCCGTCGACGCGCGTCAGCACGACGCCGGTGATGTCGACCGCCTCGTGGAACGCCTTGGCCATCGTGACCGCGTCCTGGCCGGTCATCGCGTCGGCCACGAGCAGGATCTCGACCGGGCTGGTCGCGGCCTTCACTTCCCTGATCTCGGCCATCAGCGCATCGTCGATGTGCTGGCGGCCGGCGGTGTCGAGGATCACCACGTCGTAGCCTTCGCGGCGGCCCGTGTTGAGCGCGCGCTTGGCGATGGCCACCGGCGGCTCGCCCGGCACGATCGGCAGAGTCGCGATGCCGGCCTGGACGCCGAGCACGCGGAGCTGCTCCTGCGCCGCGGGGCGGCGCACGTCGAGCGAGGCCAGCAGCGTCTTCTTGCCCTCGCGCTTCGAAAGCCAGAGCGCGAGCTTGGCCGAGCTCGTCGTTTTGCCCGAGCCCTGGAGGCCGACCATCATGATCACGGCCGGCGGCTCGGCGCGCAGATTGACCGGCTCGGCCTCGGCGCCGAGCGTTTCGACCAGCGCGTCGTGGACGATCTTGATGACCTGCTGGCCGGGCGTGATCGACTTGAGGACTTCGTGGCCGACGGCGCGGACGCGGACCTTCTCGACGAAATCCTTGACCACCGGCAGCGCCACGTCGGCCTCGAGCAGGGCCACGCGCACCTCGCGCAGCGCCTCGCCCACGTCGCTCTCGTTGAGCGCGCCGCGCTTGGTCAGGCGATCGAAGATCGCCGAAAGTTTACCGCCGAGGCCTTCGAACACGGGCCCGATCCCTTTGGACAAACGGAAATCGCGCCCGTGAGCGAACCTCGCCGACGGACGGACCCCCGTGGGAGCTACCAGAGCTACCCGATTAGAATTGCGCCGGAAACTAGGGGCGGGCGGCCCGGCAAGTCAAGCAAGCGCGGCTGCGGCCATCCCGCGCAATAATCTTTCGCCGGCCGCCGCAGGATTTACGGGCCAAGGACGGGCCGCAACCGGGTCTTAACCGAAACTTAGCCAAAACCGCCCATAAAGCCGTACGATTTTCGTGTGCCCGATTGGCGATGGCCGCACCAGAGACCCGCTTTCGCTTGCGACGCGCGACCGGCGAATTCGCCGACGCGGCCATGGAGCACGCGTTCCGCGCGGAGCACGCGCAGGACGCGCGGCTGCTGAATCGCATCGCCTTCAGCCTCGTCGCCGCCTCCGCGCTCGGCCACATCGCGACCGACTACATCCTCTACGGCCTCAACCCGACCTTCTACAATCTGTTGGCGGTGCGGCTGGCGACCGTATTCGCCCTCCTTCTCGTGTTCCCGCTCACGGCGGCGCGGCGTCCGATCCGCGTCGCCGATGGCGGCGTTTTCGCGCTTCAGCTTTTGCTGGGCACCGCGCTGTTCTCGGGCTTCCTGATCATTCCGGCCGAGTACCTGTTCGACCGGATCAGCGTGCAGTCGGTGACGGCACTGCTGCTGGTGATCGGCCAGTATCTGTTCGTGTCGAACCGCGTGCCGTTCGCCGCGATCGCCGGACTAGCGACGTCGGCCTGCTATTTCGCCGTCACGATCGCCACCGGTCGGCTCAACGCCTCGGCCTTCGGCCTCGAAGCGTTCGTGCACGTGCTCGCCAACGCATTCGGGATTTTCACGGTCTATCGCGCCGCGATCCTGCGGCGGCGCCAGTTCGCGCTGGCGCGGGAGCAGGCCCAGTTCACCGAACGCCTCGAGGCGCAGGCGCGCCAGCTCGCGGCGCAGGCTCAGGAGCTGGAGGCCGCGCGCGATGCCGCGCTGCAGGCCAATCGCGCGAAGAGCGAGTTTCTCGCCTATATGAGCCACGAGCTGCGCTCGCCGATGAACGCCATCGTCGGCTTCTCGGAGATGATGAAGCACGAGGTGATGGGGCCGATCAGCCCGCCGAAATACCGCGAATACGTCGGCGACATGCACGACTCGGCCGCGCATCTGCTGTCGCTGATCAACGACATGCTCGACCTCTCGAAAGCCGAGGCCGGCAAACTCCGCATCAACGAGGACGTTGTCGATGTCGCGGCGGCGGCGGAAGCCGCGCGCCGGCTGGTGGCCGTCCGCGCCGCGGATTCCCGCGTCGTGCTGCACAAGACGCTGCCCGCGAGCCTTCCGCGCCTGTCGGGCGACGCGCGCATGGTCAAGCAGATGGTCCTCAACCTGCTTTCGAACGCGATCAAGTTCACGCCCGCACGCGGCGTCGTCACGCTTTCCGCCGGCTGCGCCGAGAACGGCGCGCTGTTCGTTTCGGTCACCGACACCGGCGCCGGGATCGCGGCCGCGGACATTCCGCGCATTCTCGAAGCCTATGGCCGCACCGCCTCCGCCGAGAGGGGCGCCGCCGAAGGCACCGGCCTCGGCCTCACGCTGGTGAAGGCGATGATCGAGCACCACGGCGGCACGCTCGAGATCGCGAGCGAGCCCGGCCGCGGCAGCACGTTCACGCTGCGCTTCCCGCCGGAGCGCAGCATGCTCGCGAAAGCGGCCTAGTCGAGCACCTCCACCTGCTCCGGATGCGTGGCGCCGATG
>CAZUYG010000453.1:0-3907 GCA_964624265.1 uncultured Candidatus Odyssella sp. | reverse complement strand
AAAACCATTGGCTCGGCGCTACGGCGACGGCGATCAGCCCGACGACCATGCCGGTGAGCGCCAGCGATATCGCCCAGTTGACGCTCTTGGGCATCGCGGCGACCGCTATCCGCGCCAGCTCGGAGCGCGCTTGCCGAGAAACGCCTCGGTGCCCTCCTTGCCTTCGTCGGACGCGCGCGCATCGGCGATGCGCCGCGCGGTATCCGCCATTAGGGCGTCGTCGATCGCTGCGCCGGCCACGCGCGCGATGAGCTGTTTGGACGCCGCCTGCGCGGACGGCCCGCCTTCGCGCAGGCGCTTGACGAAATATTGCGCCCCCTTTTCGATGTCCGCGGACCCGACGACCTCGTGCACGAGGCCCATGCGCTGGGCTTCCGCGGCTCCGAAAACCTCGGCCGTGAGGAAATAGCGCCGGGCGTTGCTTTCGCCGATCTTGCGCACGACATAGGGGCTGATGGTCGCCGGTATCAGGCCCAGGCGCACTTCCGAAAGCGAGAATTTCGCCGTCTCCGCGGCGACCGCGATGTCGCAGCACGCGACCACGCCGACGCCGCCGCCATAGGCGGGACCGTTCACGAGGGCCACCGTCGGCTGCGGCATCGTGTTGAGCCGCTGCAGCAGCCGCGCCAGCATCATCGCATCGGCAAGGTTCTGCTCGTGGGTGTAATCGGCCGTACGCCGCATCCAGCCGAGATCGCCGCCGGCGCAAAACGAGGCGCCCTCGCCGGTCAGCATCACGAGCCGTACCGTGCGGTCGGCCGCGATCGCCTCGAGCGACGCCAGCAGGTCGGCGATGAGCTTGTCGTCGAGCGCGTTGTGGACGGCGGGGCGATTGAGCGTGATGCGCGCGATGCCGCCATCGACCGCGACGAGATGGTTGGCTTCGGTCATGGCGCTACATCCGGAATACGCCGAACTTGCCCTGCTCGGGCGGCGCGTTCTGCGCGGCGGAAAGGCAGAGCCCCAGCACGTCGCGCGTTTCGGCGGGGTCGACGATGCCGTCGTCCCACAGCCGCGCGGTCGAATAGTACGCGCTGCTCTGGTGCTCGAACTGCGCGAGGATCGGCGCCTTGAACCGGTCTTCGGCTTCCTTCGGCCAGGTCTTGCCCTCGGCCTCGAGGTTGTCGCGGCGGAGAGTCGCCAGGACGTTCGCGGCCTGCTCGCCGCCCATGATGGCGATGCGCGAATTGGGCCACATCCAGAGAAAGCGCGGCAGGAACCCGCGCCCGCACATCGCATAATTGCCGGCGCCGAACGAGCCGCCGATGATGAACGTGAATTTCGGCACCCGCGCGGTGGAGGTCGCCGTCACGAGCTTGGCGCCGTCCTTGGCGATGCCGCCGGCCTCGGCCTTCTTGCCGACCATGAAGCCCGTGATGTTCTGCAGGTAGAGCAGCGGAATCTTGCGCTGATCGCACAGCTCGATGAAGTGCGCGCCCTTCACCGAGCTTTCCGAGAACAGGATGCCGTTGTTGGCGAGGATGCCGACCGGATAGCCCCAAATATGCGCGAATCCGCAAACGAGCGTCGTGCCGTAGAGCGGCTTGAACTCGTCGAGCTCGCTGCCGTCCACGATGCGCGCGATCACCTCGCGCACGTCGTAGGGCTTCTTCCAATCGGGCGGCACCACGCCGTAGAGCTCTTCGGGATCGTAGGCTGGCGGGCGCGGCTTTTTCACCTCGCACCAGACGTTCTTCGGCTTGTTGAGCCGCGCCACGATGCGGCGCGCCATGCCGAGCGCGTGATGGTCGTTCTGCGCGTAGTAGTCGGTCACGCCCGAGACCCGCGAATGCAGATCGGCGCCGCCCAATTCCTCGGCGCTGACGCGCTCGCCGGTGGCCGCGCGCACGAGCGGCGGTCCGCCGAGAAAGATCGTGCCCTGATTGCGCACGATGATCGCCTCGTCGCACATCGCCGGCACATAGGCGCCGCCGGCCGTGCACGAGCCCATCACCACCGCGATCTGCGGGATGCCTTTCGCCGACATCTGCGCCTGGCTGTAGAACTGATTTCCGAAATGGCGCCAGTCGGGGAAGATGTCGTCCTGTTGCGGCAAGTTTCCGCCGCCGGAATCGACGAGATAGATGCAGGGGAGATGGTTCTCCTCGGCGATGCTCTGCGCGTGAAGATGCTTCTTCACGGTCATCGGGTAGTAGGTGCCGCCCTTCACCGTCGCGTCGTTGCAGATGATCATGCATTCGCGGCCGGAGACGCGGCCGATGCCGGTGATGACGCCGGCCGAGGGCACCTCGTTCTCGTACATGTCGAGCGCCGCGAGCTGACCGATCTCGAGGAACGGCGCGCCGGGGTCGACGAGCGTGCGCACGCGGTCGCGCGGCAGCAGCTTGTTGCGCGCCAGGTGCCGCTCGCGCGCCTTGAGCGGCCCGCCCTTCTTGATCTCGGCGACCTTGTCCCTGAGCGTCGAAACCAATGCCCGGTTCGCCGCCTCGTTGGCGCGGAAATCCTCGTGGCGCGGATTGATGTTGCTGCGGATGACCGACAAGGCGTTTCCCCTCGCGTTCTTGAGCCGGTTTTAGGCCAGCATCCCGGCCCGCCACAATCGACTTCTCGCCGCCAGCCTGCGCCACGGAGGGCTTGATCTATGGCCGCCGCTCTGCCTAGGTCAGGGCCGGGAACAGCCCACATTATCGAAGGGGAGAAACGATGCGCATCGTCGCGTTCAAGCGCAAGGACGGACCGGGCCTGGCGGTCCGCCGGGGCGAGGATCTGATCGATCTGGCGGTGGCGGCGCCGAAATTGCCGCGGGAGCTCGCGGCCCTGTTGGCGGCCAAGGGCGGCCTGGCGGCTGCCAAGGCTGCGGCCAAATCAGCCAAGGCCAAGGCGCTCGTGAAGGGCAAGATCACCTACCTGCCGACGGTGGCCAAGCCGCCGAAGATCATCTGCGTCGGCCTCAACTACGTCGATCATGCGGCCGAGAGCCCCTACAAGAACGCGCCCACCTATCCGGTGCTGTTCAACCGCTTCGCCACGACCTTGATCGGCCACAACGCGCCGATGATCCGTCCGCACGTCTCCGAGCAGTTCGATTACGAGGGCGAGCTCGTCGCCGTGATCGGCAAGAAGGGCCGCTACATCGCGAAGGACAAGGCGCTGTCCTACGTCGCCGGCTACACCGTGTTCAACGACGGCTCGCTCCGCGACTACCAGTTCAAGAGCACGCAATGGCTCATGGGCAAGAATTTCGACGCCACGGGACCGATCGGACCGGATTTCGTCACGTCGGACGAGCTGCCGGCGGGCGCCATCGGCCTCCAGCTCAAGACCCGCCTGAACGGCCAGGTCGTGCAGAACGCCAACACGCGCGACATGATCTTCGACATCGCGACCTTGGTTTCGACCGCGTCGGAGGCGATGACGCTGGAGCCCGGCGATCTCATCGTCTCGGGCACGCCGGCGGGGGTCGGATTCGCGCGCAAGCCGCCGCTGTGGATGAAGGACGGCGACGTGTGCGAGGTCGAGATCGAAGGCGTCGGGCTCCTCTCGAACCCGATCAAGGACGAGAAATAACGCTGCGCTCGACGTTGGAGGAAATCGCATGCGCCTCCGGCTCATGACCTTCAACGTCGAGAACATGCTGCTCCGGTTCGAGTTCGACCGGGAGACGGAGGCGAGTCTCGCCACGCTGATGGATGCGGAGGAGCCGGCGGCGCGCGCCGAGCTCGTCCGCACCTATTGGAATATTCTCAACGACGAGATGCGCGTGATGACGGCGCTCGCGATCCGAGACGGCGCCGCCGACGGCGTATGCCTGCAGGAAGTGGAAAGCATGCGCGGCCTGCGCGCGTTCCACGACCGCTATCTGCGCCGCATGACCGAGTTGCACTATCAGCATTCGGTCCTCATCGAGGGCAATGACGGGCGGCACATCGACGTGGCCGTAATGAGC
>CAZUYG010000452.1:0-3921 GCA_964624265.1 uncultured Candidatus Odyssella sp. | reverse complement strand
CCCTACGATTCCAATCAGGCCATTCCCACGCTGCTGACCGGGCGCTACCGCGCGGCGCTGGCCGAGAAAGTCCCGGCGCTGGCTCTGGTGGCGCTCGAGCGATTCTCCTTCGCCGCGTATCTGCTGTCGGGCGGCTTCCGCTCGTGGTCCCTGCTCCCGCGCTTCGCCGCGAACCCGCTGTTGCGTCTCGAGTGGTCGCTGCGCCGGGTGTTCGGCCCGCTCGCCGCTCTGCGCCTGATCGCCGTCTACGAAAAGCGCGAGGCACGCGGCGCATGACCGGAGTCGGGGAAGAGCGGCCATCCGCACGCGCCTTGCTGTGCCTGTTCGCCGTCGCGCTGGCGGTGCGCCTGGCCTACGCCATCGCGATGCACGTCTTCGGCGGCGCCGATGCGCTTAAGGGTCCCGATTCGCACGGCTACCTGATCCTCGCGCGCGGATTTGCCGACGCGGTCTCGGCCGGAAAAATCTCCGGCTGGGCATGGCTCGGCCCCGACCTCTCGCTGATGCCGCTCGTGACCTGGGCGATGACGTTCTCCGTCATGCTCGCCGGAGAGAATGCGCCGCTGGCCTTCGTCCTCGGCCAGGGCGTCTTCGATGCCGGCACCTGCCTCTTCGTCGCCGGGATCGCACGCCTCATCTTGCCGCGCGCGGCATTGCCTGCCGGCTACGCGGCGGCATTCACCCCGACGTTCATCGTTGTGAGCGGGCTCGTCTATACCGACACGCTGTTCGTATTCTTCGCGTCCGCCAGTCTCTATGCCACGCTGCGCTGGCTCGGCGCGCCCGCCTTGCGCTGGGCGCTGATGATCGGCGCGGGCCTCGGCATGGCCGCGCTCGTGCGCGTGGGCATCGCGCCGTGGTCGCTCGCGTTGTTTCCCTTCCTCGCAATCGTCGTCCTGATACGCCGCCGCGGCTTCGCGCCGCTCGGCCAGCTCGTCGCGGCCGGAGCGGTCACGGCCGCCTGTCTCTGCCCGATCCTCGCGCGCAACGTGGTCACGCAGGATGCCTGGTCCCTGACCCCGCAGGGCGGCCACCACCTCGCCTACTGGGTGCTTCCGCTGGTCCGGGAGTTCGCCGACGGCACCCCGCGCGAGACGACGACGAAACAAGTGACCGACAGGATCACCGCGCGCTTCGGCGCGATGCCCACGGGCAAGCCCTTCGCTGATTCCGCTCGGTACAGCGAATATGCGCGCGAGGAACTGGCGAAGCTTGGCCTGAGCCCCATCGCACGCGCCTGGGCTTACGGCGCCGCGATCAATCTCGCCTCGCCCGCCGTCGTCCACATCCCGCCGGTCTCGGCGCTGCCGCGGCGCGGCTTCTACGACACGCCCGGCAACGGCTTCTGGGGCAAGCTGCGCGCCTTCCTGTTCGGATCGGGCAACACGCTCTACGCCTGGCTGCTGATGCTCGGGATTCTCGGCGTCGCGGCGTTCCGGCTGGTGCAACTCGCCGGGTTCGTCTCGCTGCTGGGGCGCGGCGCGAACTGGGCGGGCCTTCTGCTCCTCGCCGGGTGGGTTGGCTATATCCTGCTGCTCAACGGGCCGGTGGCCTCGCCCAAATACCGCCTGCCGATCGAGCCCGCGCTGGCCGTCCTGACCGGCGCCGGCCTTGCCTCGCTCCGCCGGCGGCGTTCAGCGCAGAGTTAGGCCGAGCGCGGCGAAATCCTTCTCGACCATCTCGCGCACCAGCGCGTCGATTCCGGTCCGGTGCTTCCAGCGCAGTTTCCGACGGGCCTTGGAAGGATCGCCGCAGAGCGCATCCACCTCCGTGGGGCGGAAATAGACGGGATCGATCGCGACGAGGATTTCGCCGCTTTTGGCGCAGCGTCCCTTCTCGGCAAGGCCCTTGCCCTTCCACACGATCGTCCGTCCGGCGCAGGCGAACGCCCGCTCGACGAAGGCCCTCACCGAATAAGTCTCGCCGGTGGCCAGCACGTAATCGTCGGGCTTCTTCTGCTGGACGATCCGCCACATTCCCTCGACATAGTCGCGCGCGTGGCCCCAGTCGCGCGTGGCGTCGAGGTTGCCGAGATAGAGGCGCTCCTGTTTTCCAGCGGCGATCGCGGCCACGGCGCGCGTGATCTTGCGGGTGACGAAGGTTTCCCCGCGCAGCGGACTTTCGTGGTTGAACAGGATTCCGTTCGAAGCGTGCATGCCGTACGCCTCGCGGTAGTTCACGACGATCCAGTAGGCATAGAGCTTTGCCGCGGCATAGGGGCTGCGCGGGCGGAACGGCGTGGTCTCGTTCTGCGGCGGCGGCGAATCGCCGTACAGCTCGGACGTCGAAGCCTGATAGAAGCGCGTCTTCTTCTCGAGATTGAGGAGGCGGATCGCCTCGAGCAGACGCAGCGTGCCGAGCGCGTCGGCGTTGGCCGTGTATTCCGGGGTCTCGAAGCTCACCTGCACGTGGCTTTGCGCCGCGAGATTGTAGATCTCGTCGGGCTGAGTCTGCTGCACGAGGCGCACGAGGTTCGTGGCATCGGTCATGTCGCCGTAGTGCAGGTGGAACGGCGCGCCCCTTTCGTGCGGGTCGTGATAGAGGTGATCGACCCGCTCGGTGTTGAACGACGAGGAGCGCCGCTTGATGCCATGCACCTCGTAGCCCTTGCCGATCAGCAATTCGGCGAGATAGGCGCCGTCCTGGCCGGTGACGCCGGTGATGAGCGCGACTTTACGGGGCATTCACGGCCTCGGCGGGTTCATGATGCCGCCGCGGCGGCCTGGTTCGCGACGTACCAGCGATAGGTCGCGTCGAGCCCCGCCTCCAGCGAGGTGGATGCACGCCAGCCGAGCGCCGCGAGCCGCGACACGTCGACGAGCTTGCGCGGCGTGCCGTCGGGCTTGGTGCGGTCGTAGACGAAGCGGCCCTGGTAGCCGACGACGCGCGCGATCGTTTCGGCCAGTTCGGCGATCGTGAGATCGGTGCCGGTCCCGACATTGAGGTGCTCATCGGCCGTATAGCGCTCCATGAGGAACACGAGCGCGTCGGCGAGATCGTCGACGAAGAGGAATTCGCGGCGCGGCGTGCCCGAACCCCAGATCGGCACGGTTGGCTGCCTCGAAACTTTCGCGGCATGGATTTTCGCCATCAGCGCCGGAATTACGTGGCTTTGCGCGAGATCGAAGGTGTCGTTGATGCCGTAGAGATTGGTCGGCATCGCGGAAATGAAGTCGCAGCCATACTGCCGGCGGAAAGCCTGGCAAAGCTTGATGCCGGCGATCTTGGCGACGGCGTACCATTCGTTCGTCGGCTCCAGCGGCCCGGTCAGCAGCGCCTCCTCGGCCATCGGCTGCGGGGCAAGCTTCGGATAGATGCAGGATGAGCCGAGGAACAGCAGCTTCTTCACGCCATGCCGCCACGCGGAATGAATGACGTTCGTCTCGATCGCGAGATTGTCGTAAATGAATTCGGCCGGGCGGCTGCTGTTGGCGTGAATGCCGCCGACCGTCGCCGCGGCGAGAAAGACCGCGTCGGGCTTCGCCTGCGCAAGCCAGCCGTCGACCGCGCGCTGGTCGCGCAGCTCGAGTTCGCTCCGTCCGGCCGTGAGCAGCGTGCAGCCGGCGCCGGCCAGGCGGCGCATCAGCGCGGAGCCCACCATCCCGCCGTGACCGGCCACCCACACCCTTCGCCCGCCAAGCTCGAAGATTTTCGCCGCCGTCATCCGGGCGGTGTCCTCATATATTTGGTCTTGCGGCGACATTTACCGAACCGACGCGCCCAGGGGCAAGCGGCGTGAGGGAACACCGCCAATTCCGGTGCCGCACGGCGGCCGAAACGAACGAGGGGACCGGCGGCGCCGGTCCCCTCGAAATGGTAGC
The DNA here is from genome assembly GCA_964624265.1 of uncultured Candidatus Odyssella sp. Classification (GTDB taxonomy): domain Bacteria; phylum Pseudomonadota; class Alphaproteobacteria; order Bin65; family Bin65; genus SBBV01. Next base: position 100 of record CAZUYG010000452.1, on the reverse strand, counting down.
GGAGGAGGGACTTGAACCCCCGACCTTGGGATTATGATTCCCCTGCTCTAACCAACTGAGCTACTCCGCCGCGGGAGCGCCGCCTATAATTTGGCGTCCG
>CAZUYG010000451.1:0-3922 GCA_964624265.1 uncultured Candidatus Odyssella sp. | reverse complement strand
ATCACGGGTGATGGTGATAAACCCCGTGATTTTGCCGCTGTCATCCCGGATGTTTCGGTAGAGGTTCTCCGTGTACACCCGGCGGCCATTGCGGTGAATCCAGCACCACTCCAACACCGTCTCGGGAAAGGAACCCTTTTTCGCGAAGTACTCGCCAAAGGCCTGGTAGGAGGGGAGAGAGTCGGGGTGCAGCATCCGTTTTGCCGCCTCCGGCTGCTCCAACTCCTGGGGTGTATAGCCGAAAACGGCCTCTGCCGCCGGACTGGCGTAGACGATGCCCCGCTCCGCATCCACCAAGAAGATCACGTCCACGCTCAGGTCGTGCCAGGTCACCGCATGGGGCGGCACCACGTCGCCGCGACGCTCCTCGATGTCGTAGACCTGGTTGGCCTGGAGCGAGAGGCCGTCGGCGTGCTCGGCGAACACGATCACCGCGTCGCGCCGGCTCGAGCGGTCGGGCGCGTGGATCCAGGCGTTGATCGCGATCGCCGCGGCGCCGATCGCGCCCGCCGCCGCCTCGGTGCCGAGATCGGCCCGCAGCGCCTCGAGGTCCTGCTCCGAGCTGCCGTCGCCGGCCGCTTCGGGCATCACGATCTCGGTGTCGCCGCTGCCGGTTTCGAGCGTCAGCGCGAAAGGCCGGAACTGGCCTTCCTCCTCGAGCAGCCGCTTGGCCGCCGCCAGGCACTCTTCGATCAGGCGCGTGCAGGCGTCTTCGCCGGGGTCGTCGGACACGCTGATCTCCTTCTGCTGGCTTTGCCCGCGGCGCGCGGTGGCGCGGCGAACGCCGAGGATAGCACGTCTCCGCGCCCTCCGCGCCGCCGTCGGATCATGCCGCGGAACCTTGACGGCGCTGCGCGCCGTCGCCAACTGTAATGAGGTCTCAATGCGACGAATTTCAATGCGCGACCGCACCTCCGGCAACATCGTCATCCTCACCGGCGCCGGCATATCCAAGGAATCCGGCATCGACACGTTCCGCGACAAGGACGGTCTGTGGACGAAGGTGAACATCGAAGACGTGGCGACGCCCGAGGGCTTCGCGCGCAATCCGCGCATGGTGCACGAATTCTATAACCAGCGCCGGCGCGGCCTGCGCGCGCACAACATCCGCGCCAACGCCGCGCACCACGCGCTGGGCCGGCTCGAGCGCGAATGGCCGGGCGGCGAGGTGCTGCTGGTCACGCAGAACATCGATCACCTGCACGAACAGGGCGGCTCCCGCAACCTCATCCACATGCACGGCGAGATGTTCAAGGCGCGCTGCGAGCTGTGCGCCGGCGTCCACGTGTGGGAAGGCGATCTCGCGCTCGAAACCGAGTGCCCGAAATGCCAGGGCAGCGGCGGCATGCGCCCGCACGTCGTCTGGTTCGGCGAGATGCCGTTCGAGATGGACCGCATTTCCGACGCGCTCGCCCGCTGCCGGCTGTTCGTCTCGATCGGCACGTCGGGCAATGTCTATCCGGCCGCCGGCTTCGTGCAGGAGGCGATCTTCCGCGCCCGCGCGCACACGGTGGAGCTCAACCTCGAGCCGTCCGAGGGCGCCTCGCACTTCGCCGAGCAGCATTACGGCCCCGCCACCGAGGTGGTGCCGCGCTACGTCGAGAAGCTGCTGGCGGAAGGCTGGTGATGGCGGCGGCCGCCGCCGCGCCGCGGGAGAGCTTTGCCGCGCTGCTCGACCGCGCGCGGGCGTGCCGTGTCTGCGCCAAGGATCTGCCGCTCGGGCCGCGGCCGGTGTTCCGCCTCGCCGAAAGCGCGCGCCTGCTGATCGTGGGGCAGGCGCCCGGCACCAAGGTGCACGCGACCGGCATTCCGTGGAACGATCCCTCGGGCGACCGCCTGCGCGACTGGCTCGCGCTCGACCGCGACACGTTCTACGACGCGGCGCGCATCGCGATCCTGCCGACCGGGCTCTGCTATCCGGGGCGGCTCGCGCGCGGCGGCGACGCCCCGCCGCGCCCCGAATGCGCGCCGCTCTGGCACGCGCCGCTGCGTGCGCATCTCAAAAGCGTTCGCCTGACGCTGCTCGTCGGCAGCTACGCGCAGGCCCACGATCTCGGCCGCCGGCGCGGCGCCAGCATGACCGAAACCGTGCGCCGCTTCGCCGATTATCTGCCGGATCATTTCGTGCTGCCGCATCCGTCGTGGCGCACGCTCGGCTGGGCCAGGCGCAATCCGTGGTTCGAGCGCGAGGTGATCCCGGCGTTGCGCAAGCGCGTGCACGCGCTGATCGGCTGATCGCGCTTCGGCCATTACGATCTCGCCAGGCGCCACGGGGCGCGGAAAGGGCAGGATGCGGAACATCGCCAATCGCACGCTCGGCGAGGCGGCGCACACGGGCGGGGCGCTGGCCCGCGGTTTCGCGGCGCTCGCCTATCCCAAATGCCTGCTCATCATGCTGGCCAGCGCCGTGCTTTCGGTGCTGCTCGCCGTCGGGCTCTGGTACCTGCTGCACTGGGCGCTGTTCGACTGGCAGTTCTTCAACTGGGGCTGGGTCAACTGGCTGCTGCGCCAGTTCGGCGGCGTCGCGCTGTTCTTCCTGATGCTGATCCTGTTCCCGGCGCTGACGGCGATCGTCATCTCGTGCTTCTTCGATGCGATCATCGACGAAGTGGAGCGCCGCAACTATCCGAACCTCCCGCCGAAGCGGAAGCAGGGCCCGGGCGAGCTCGCGGCCTACATCCTGAAGTTCACGCTGCTGATCCTCGTCGTGAACATCGCGGCGCTGCCGTTCTCTCTGCTGCTGCCCGGCATCAATTTCCTCATCGCGTGGACCGTGAACGGCTACATCTTCGGCCGCGAATACTACGAGGCGGTGGCGATGCGCCGCCTGGCGCCGCGCGAGATGCACGCGCTGCGCGCCCAGGCCGGCGGCCGCGTCTTCCGCGCCGGCTTCCTGCTCGCCATGCTGAAAACGGTGCCGATCCTCGGCCTCGTCATCCCCGTCGTCGGCTGCGCCTATCTCACGCACCTGTTCCACGCGATGCCGTGGCGCGAAAAGACGGCGTGATTTGCATGCGGGCGCGGCGTGCGCGCCGCCATCATTTGCCCGCGTCGCCGCGGCCGTTCGTGCCGTTGTGCGCGCCGCCGTTGCCGCCGCCGTTGGCGATCTGCGCGCGGAACCAGCGTACGACGGCGCGCAAATCCGGTTCGTCGAGGCGCGAGCGTTTCACGCACAGGTAATAGTCTTCCCGGGTCGGCAGCCGCGCCGGCGAAAGGTGGCGGAGCAATCCCGCCGCCACGTCCTCCTCCGCGAGAAAATCGGGCACCAGCGCCAGGCCCAGCCCGGCCTTCGCCATGTCGTAGGCCATCACGTAATGCGAAACCTGCAGCCACTGGCCGGTGTGCAATTCGTCGAAGTCGATGTTCGCCGCGTCGCAAAAGCGCGTCCAGTCGTCGCCGAATCGCGCCGGGTCGAGCGTCGTCGTGATGAGCGGCAGATTGCCCGGCACGCGGTTCGCTTTCGAGGCCGCGTAAACCGGCGCCAGTAACTCCGGCCGGATCTGGAGCGACCAGAAACCGCTGACCTTCGGCAGCGTCGTCACGAACGCGTCCGCCACGGCGTCCGTCAGCTCGGGGTCCTTCGCATACATGCGGAGCTGCAGCTCGACGGCGGGGTTCGCCGCGTGAAAGCTCTCGATCCGCTTGATCAGCCAACCCGGCGCGAAGCTGCTGCACACGGCGATGCGCACCGTCTGCCGGTGCGCGCCGACCGTCTTGGCCACCGAGCGGTCGATCTGGTCGAAAGCCTGCTGAATGGTGTCCGCGAGCTGCCTCCCGGCCGGAGTTAGCGCGACGGCGCGGCCCGAATTGGTGAACAGCTTCTCGCCGAGTTCCTCGCTGAGGTGGCGAAGCTGATGGCTGACGGCGCTTTGGGTGACCCCCAGCTCCGCCGCCGCCGTCGAAAACGAAAGATGGCGCGAGA
>CAZUYG010000450.1:0-3926 GCA_964624265.1 uncultured Candidatus Odyssella sp. | reverse complement strand
GGCCGCGTCACGCGCACCGGCGGCGCCGGGCGCGCCTGCGCGGGCGGCGCAACGCGCGGCGGCGCTGCCGGCCGCACCGCGACGGGCGCCACCGGCTGCGGCCGCAGCGCAAAGCGATCGACCGGCGCCTCGGCGATCGCCTCGTCGGCGCCGGCTTCGATCTGCAGCAGCAATGCGTTTCGCAGCGTGTCCTCCGCGGGCATGGCGCCAGCTTAGCACTTGGGCTATTTCTCTCCCAAGGCGCTCCCTGCTGTGGATATAACGGCCCGGAGGCCTGCTTCCTTGATACGCAGATCCATCCCCGCCTTTCACCCCGCCGTTTCACCACAGCGACCAGACCCAGTTCGATGAGCGGAGAACGCACCGACCGCGAGGCCATGGAATTCGATGTCGTCATCGTCGGCGCCGGGCCCTCCGGCCTCGCCGCGGCGATACGCCTCAAGCAGCTCGCGGCTGCAGCCGGGCGCGAAACCTCCGTTTGCATCATCGAGAAGGGTTCGGAGGTCGGCGCGCACATCCTCTCGGGCGCCGTGCTCGAGCCGCGTGCGCTCGCCGAACTCATTCCGGACTGGAAGGAAAAGGAGGCGCCGCTCAACACGCCGGTGAGCGAAGACCGTTTCCTGTTCCTGACCGCGAAGGGATCGTTCGCGGTCCCGCGCCTGTTCCAGCTGCCCGCGCTGAACAATCACGGGAACTACATCATCAGCCTCGGCAATTTCTGCCGCTGGCTGGCGAAGCAGGCCGAGGAGCTGGGCGTCGAGATCTATCCGGGCTTCGCGGCCGCCGAAATTCTTTACGACGAGAAGGGCGCGGTGCGCGGCGTCGCCACCGGCGACATGGGCATCGGCAAGGACGGCGAAAAGACCGAGGCGTTCCAGCCCGGCATGGAGTTGCACGCGAAATACACGTTCTTCGCGGAGGGCTGCCGCGGCTCGCTCGGCCGGCAGCTCTTCGCGCGCTTCAAGCTCGATGCCAACAACCAGCCGCAGACCTACGGCATCGGATTGAAAGAGCTGTGGGAGATCGATCCCGCCAGGCACAAGCCCGGCCTCGTGCTGCACACGGCGGGCTGGCCGCTCGACCGCAAGACCTACGGCGGATCCTTCCTCTATCACCTCGAGAACAATCAGGTCGCTGTCGGATTCGTGATCGGGCTTGATTACGAGAATCCGTGGCTGAGCCCGTACGACGAATTCCAGCGTTTCAAGACGCATCCGGCGATCCGGCCCTTCTTCGAGGGCGGGCGGCGGATCGCCTATGGCGCGCGCGCGCTGAACGAAGGCGGGCTGCAGAGCCTGCCGACGCTCGCCTTCGCCGGCGGGGTGCTGATCGGCTGCGAGGCCGGCACGCTCAACATGGTCAAGATCAAGGGCACGCACACGGCGATGAAGTCGGGCATGCTGGCGGCAGAGGCGGCGTTCGCGGCGCTCGGCGCCGGCCGTTCGCACGACGCGCTCGCGGCGTATGCGGAGGCGCTGCATGCGAGCTGGGTCGTGCGCGACGATCTGTACAAATCGCGCAACGTTCGTCCCGGCTTCAAATGGGGCCTGATCGGCGGCACGCTCAACGCCGGCATCGACCAGAAGGTGTTCCGCGGCAAGGCGCCCTGGACCTTGAAGCACGCCCACCGCGACAACGAAACGCTGAAGCCTGCGGCGCAATGCAAGAAGATCGAATATCCGAAGCCGGACGGGAAGATTTCTTTCGACAAGCTTTCCTCGGTGTTCATCTCGAACACGAACCACGAGGAGAATCAGCCGGCGCATCTTCGCCTCAAGGACGCCACGATTCCGGTCGAGCACAATCTCGCGCTCTACGCGGCGCCGGAGCAGCGCTATTGCCCGGCCGGCGTCTACGAGATCGTGCGCGACGATGCCGGCGCCAATCCGCGGCTCCAGATCAATGCGCAGAATTGCGTCCACTGCAAAACCTGCGACATCAAGGATCCGAAGCAGAACATCGTCTGGGTCGTGCCCGAAGGGGGCGGCGGTCCCAATTACCCGAACATGTGACGAGGCCGAATCCGTGACATCGCCGCTCCGTTTCGTCCGCCGCGCGCTGCCGGCTCTGCTGATCGCGGCGGCGCTGCCGTCCGCCGCCGCCGCGCAGGAAGCCTTTTCTTCGCGGCTCGGCGCCTATCTCGCCGGGCGCATCGCGGCCGCCGAACGCGACATGGACGCGGCCTCGCGCTACTACGCGCATGCGCTCGAAGACGACCCCGCGAATGCCGAACTGCGCCGGCACGCGTTCCAGGCGCACGTCGCCGCCGGCCGGGTCGACGAGGCCCTGAAACTTGCCGAGGCGCTCCGGCGCGACTCCGAGTCGGCGAACATCGCGAGCATCGTGCTGGCGGCCGCGGCCGCCAAGAAGGGCGATTTCGCCGCCGCCCGCCAGCTTGTCCAGGCGCTGCCCGACAGCGGCGCCAACCGGCTCCTCAAGCCCGGCTTCCTGGCCTGGATCGCCTTCGGACAGAACGATCATGCCGGCGCCGTGGAGGCGATGCGCGCGCTTGCCGGCGTCGAGTCGCTGCGCGTCTTCCTCGAGCTCCACATGGCGCTCATCCACGATGCGGCCGGCAAGACGGCGGACGCCGACCGGTTCTACGTGTCGGCCGTCGGCAACGCCGATTCGGCGCCGCTGCGGGTCGTCCAGGCCTATGCGAGCTTTCTCGCCCGCAATGGCCGGCGCGCCGATGCTCTCGCCCTGTGGGACAAGTATCGCGCGGCGAGCCCCGACAGCTCGGTTGCCGAGATCGCGCGGCAGCGGCTCGCCGAGGGCAAATCGCCGGCGCGCATCGCGGCCAAGGCGCCCGAAGGCATGGCGGAGCTGTTGCTGAATCTCGCCGGCGCGCTGCAGCAGGACGGCGGCTCGCTTCCGGCGCTGATCTATTCCCGGCTCGCGGACTATCTCCGCCCCGACGATCCCGACACGCTGAACCTGCTCGCCGGCCTGCTGGAAAGCGACGATCAGAACGAAGACGCCGTGGCGCTCTATCGCCGCATCCCGCGCGATTCCGATCTCTCATGGTCCGCGCGGCGCGCGGCCGCCGCCAATCTCGCGCAGCTCAAGAAGGTCGACGACGCCGCCAAGCTGCTGGATGAAATGGCCGGCGAGCGCACCGACCGCTGGGACGCATTGCTGCTGCTGGGCAATCTCTGGCGCTCCGAAAAGCAATACGCCAAGGCGGTGCAGGCCTACGACCGCGCGATCGCCCGCATCCCGAAGCTCGAGGAGCGGCACTGGAACCTGCTCTATGTGCGCGGGATCGCCAACGAACGCGCGAAGAACTGGCCGCGCGCCGAGGCCGATTTCAGGAAGGCGCTCGAGCTGAAACCCAACGAGCCCTACGTCCTCAACTATCTCGCCTACACCTGGGTCGACCGCGGCGAGCATCTCGATGAAGCGAAGCGGATGCTCGACGAGGCGGTGCGGCAGAAGCCCGAGGACGGCGCGATCATCGATTCGGTCGGCTGGGCCTATTACCGCCTCGGCAACATGGAAAAGGCGCTCGAATATCTCGAAAAGGCGATCGAGCTCACGCCCGAGGATTCGGCCATCAACGATCACCTCGGCGATGTGTATTGGCGCGTCGGCCGACGCGCCGAGGCGCGGTTCCAGTGGAGCCGCGCGCTCTCGCTCAATCCGGAGCCGGACGACGTGCCGAAGATCAAGGAGAAGCTGGAGAAGGGCCTGCCCGCACCCGGCGCGAAGCCTTGAGCGCGGAGACGGCGCGGCGCGCGGCGCCGGCCAAGATCAACCTCTACCTCCACGTCACCGGCCGCCGCGCCGACGGCTATCATTTGCTCGACAGTCTCGTTGCATTCGCGGCGGTTCACGACACCGTCGTCGCCGAGAAAGCGGATGCGCTTACACTCGCGGTCGCGGGCCCGTTCGCGGGTGCATTGAGCGCGGAGCCGGACAATCTC
>CAZUYG010000449.1:0-3937 GCA_964624265.1 uncultured Candidatus Odyssella sp. | reverse complement strand
GCGCCGCCGCCAGCCGGACGACGCGGCGCGGGCCGCGCAGGAGCGCCGGCGTTCCGAGACGGCGCGCGCGCGCGCGGACGAGGCGGCGGCCAAGGGTTTCGACGCGCAACGCCGCGCCGAGGCCGAGGCGCGCGCCGCGCAGGCCGCGAGGCAGCAGGCGCTGTCGGCGCAGGATTGCGGCCGCCGCGCGGCCGGGCGTGCGCGCAACGGCGCGTCGGGCCATTACCAGGGCAAGCTGACCGACGGCACCGAATACGAGGGCCAGCTCAACGGCCAGAAGCTCATCGACGGCTGCGGCATCAAGATCATGCCCGACAAGCGGCGTTTCGAGGGCCAGATGAACGCGGGCAAGGTCCACGGCTACGTCGTATTCCTGGGCAACGACGGCTCGCGTTTCGAAGGCGCGTATTCCGCGAACGACGTGAACGGCTACGGCGTCTACCGCTACCCGCAGGGCCACGAGCTGCAGGGAAAGTTCGTCGGCCTGATGGTGGACGGGCCGGGCGTGTGGACTCAGTCGAACGGCACGCGCTTCGAAGGCGAGCTGCGGCGCAGCCGCTGGTGGGGCCATGGCGTCGTCCGCGAACCGGGCGGCGAGGTCTATGCCGGCGAATTCATCGACGGCATGCGCCACGGGCTCGGCGTGAGCACCGCGGCCGACGGCAAGAAGACCTTCGGCCGCTGGGAAAAGGGCGGATACAAGGGGATCGAATAGCGCGCTCCCGGCGGCGCATCGCGCTTGCCGTGCCGGGACGCGGCGGTTAGCTTTTCGCCACCGCAAAGGCCGGCGCGAACAAGGAGCGCGATGGCGGACACGCATCTCAACGCGCTGCCCGAAGGCTATGAATTCCAGGGCTACCGCATCGAGCAGGAGCTCGGCGCGGGCGGCTTCGGCATAACCTATCGCGCGACCGAGCTCCTGATCGGCCGGCAGGTGGCGATCAAGGAATATCTGCCGCCGGCGATCGCCGTGCGCGGACGCGACTCGATCTCGGTCCATCCGATCGGTCCGCGCGACCGCGTGCCGTTCGATCTCGGCGTCAAGCGTTTCCGCAAGGAGGCGCAGGCGCTCGTCACGTTCCATCATCCCAACATCGTCGCGCTCTACCGCTTCTTCGAGGCGAACGGCACAGCCTATCTCGTGATGGCGTTCGAGGAAGGCATGAGCCTCGGCGCGATCCTGAAGCGGCACGGGCCGATCACCGAGGACGAGATCCGCGAGGTGCTCGATCCGCTGCTCGACGGAGTCGCGCTCGTCCACAAATCCGGCTTCCTCCATCGCGACATCAAGCCCGACAACGTCGTGATCCGCCGCGCCGACGGCTCTCCCGTGCTGATCGATTTCGGCGCCGCGCGCCAGGCGATCGGCGGCATCCACGAGATCACGCAGCCGGTCGTCTCGGCCGGCTATTCGCCGTTCGAGCAATACGCCAACGCCAGCCGTCAGGGCACCTACAGCGACATCTACGCGCTCGGCGCCACGGCCTATGCCTGCGTCACGGGCCATCGTCCGACGGACGCGACCGACCGGCTCGCCGGCGCGCGGATGATGAACGCGGTCGAGGCGGGCAAAGGGCGCTACAGCGAAACCCTGCTGCGCGCGATCGACCGCGCGCTTGCCGTCATGGCCGAGGAACGCCCGCAATCGGTCGAGGAATGGCGCGCGATGCTCAAGGGCGAAATCGTGCTCCCGGCGCCGCCGCCGCGGCCCGTCGAAAGTCCATCGGGCACGCCCGCCGTTCCGATGCCCGCGAATGCCGCGCGGAAGCCGGGCAGGCTGCGCATTCTCGCCTATGCGGCGGGGGTGATCGCGATCGGCGCGATCGCGATCGGCCTCTACGAACTCGTCCGCTCGGCCTGGAGCTAGCGGCGATGGCGCAGGACCATCTCTTCGCGCTGCCGCAGGGCTACGAGCTGGCCGGCTATCGCTTCGGCGAGGTGCTCGGTTCGGGCGGCTACGGCATCACCTATCGCGGCGAAGAGATCGCGCTGGCCCGCGCCGTGGCGATCAAGGAGTACCTGCCGAACACGTTCGCGCGCCGCTCGCAGGACGGCGTGACGGTGAAACCGCGTGACGCAAAGCAGCAGGAGCTGTTCGGCTGGGGCCTCGAGCGCTTCCGCCAGGAGGCGGAGACGCTCGTGCAGCTCCAGCATCCGAACATCGTGCGCGTGCTGCGCTTTTTCGCGGCCAACGGCACGGCCTACATCGTCATGGTCTACGAGAAGGGCACGAGTCTCGGCGACCGGCTGCGCGACGGCGCCACGCTGCCCGAGGCGGAACTCGCGAAAATTCTCGAGCCGCTGATGTCCGGCATCGAGGCCGTGCACCGCGCGCGCTACCTGCATCGCGACATCAAGCCCGACAACATCTATCTGCGCGGCGACGGCTCGCCGGTGCTGCTCGACTTCGGCTCCGCGCGGCAGGCGATCGGCGCGCGGACGCAGGCCATCACCTCGATCGTCTCGCCGGGCTACTCGCCGTTCGAGCAATACGGCAAGGCGGCCGGCGACCAGGGGCCGTGGACCGACATCTATGCGCTCGGCGCCACGCTTTACCGCTGCATCGCCGGCAAGCGGCCGCCGCCGGCGCTCGATCGCGTCGGCGGCAAAGCGGCGATGGAGCCGGCCGCGATGGTGGGGCAGGCCGATTACGGCGCCGCGCTGCTGCGCGCGATCGACGCGGCGCTCGAGATGCGCGCCGAGAAGCGGCCGCAGAGCATCGCCGAACTGCGCGCGCTGATGCGCGGCGAGGCCCCCGGCAAGGTGCTGGGCGCGCCCGTCGTCGTCGAGCCGGGCGCCACGCTCGTGGCCGGGCCCGGCGCCGGCGCCGGAATGCCGATACACGTCGAGCCCGGCGCAACGCTCGTCTCGGGCGGCCGGCCGTCGTCGCCGCCGCGCGCGCCGGCCGTTCCCGAACGCGGCGCGCCGGTGCAGCGCGCGCCGGGGCCGAGCATCGTGTCGAAACTCGCGCAGGTGAAGCCCGCCTACCTCGCGATCGGCGCGGGCGTGGGCTTCGTCGTGCTGATGAGCCTCGTGATCCTGCTCGTCGTGCTGCTGAAAGGCCGCTGAGCGGCCGGCGGGCAGTGTCTTGCGCGGCGCGGGCGTGGTATGCTTCCCGCCGGGATTGCGAGGACTCCGCCCATGCAGCGCTTCTTCATCGAGCAGATGGCCATGTACTCCGCCTATCACCGCGACGGGCGCAACAAGGCCACGCATTTCATCGGCGTGCCGGCGATCGCCGTTTCGCTGCTGATCCCGATGGCGATGGTGCGTTTCGCCGGCCTCGACAGCTATTCGCTGTCGCTGGCGACGCTGTTCGCCGTCTCGGTGATGATCTACTGGATCGTGCTCGACCCTCCGTTCGGCGTCGCCACCGCCGCGATCTTCGTGCCCGGCGTGTGGTTCGCGGACTGGATCGCCCAGCATGGCGGCGCCACGGCCTGGGCGGCGTTCGGCATCCTGTTCGTCGGCGGCTGGATCATCCAGCTCGTCGGGCACGCGTTCGAGGGGCGCAAGCCGGCCTTGGTCGACAATCTGCTGCAGGTGCTGATCGCGCCGGTGTTCCTGGTCGGCGAGATCGCGTTCGCGTTCGGTCTGCGGCGGCCGCTGCACGACGCGATGATGCGGCGCATGCCCGCCTATCTGCCGAAGAACGGCGTCGCCGCGGCGGCGGAGTAGGCCGGGGCCGCCCGAACCACAGCCCGACGAGGACCGACATGAAATTGCGGGCTTACGCGCTGGCGGCGCTCGGCGCCTTCGCGTTGCTGACGTCATCCGCCGCGGCACAGACCCAGGCCGGCAACGCGCTGCGCGAGTGGGGAATGCTCGGCTGGTGGTCGCTGCGCTGCCAAATCCCGGTATCGCAGAGCAATTACTACTACGGCTACGTCGTCGATCCGGACGGGCGCGCCTGGCACGAGCGCGACCTCGGCAATCC